>JAYWMS010000148.1:0-5048 GCA_035873215.1 Nitrospirota bacterium
CAAACAGTCCTCGCCCAAGAGTCGAATTTGGTCCTGCTGCGAAGCCGCGCCCAACGCAGGAGACCGAATGATTTTTTCTTATGAAATGACTAAAGCAACTTGGATGCCAGGAAATTGGTTTGGAAATTTTTGAGAAAAAAATTTCTCAGAGGAATCTAAGTGTTGATTCATTCAGGGATTATTTGTTGGAAGAAGGGCGACCTTGGGCAGGAAGTGAGGCGGTGCCGGTAGTGGATAAAATCCCTTGGTGTATCTGTTCGGATACACTGCTCAGACAAAAAGATATAATTTGGATGGTTGGGGAGAGGCTAAAGCTCGCTGGCCATGGCGCGATGTGCGTCAGCGGTGGTTAGTGTATGAAATGGTGAACACTGTGTGGGATTTGGTCTTATGCGGTTCCGCCTGAATCTTTTTGTCCTTGGGCGAGGATTTCCGAGAATCGCTTTCCGACGATGTTGGTGACTTTGCCCATGACTTCCGTCAGTTCTTTCCACTCTTCTGGCAGCAGTTCTTCTTTGAGTGTGGGATGGAGCCCCCACTTGGCGGTCACGGCTTGACCTTCTCGCTCGACGCTGACATGTAGAATTTCTGTTTCCATTGGTTTTGTCATCTCAGTACTCCTGTATTGCAAGGTTGGCACGGTACTACCGTGTTAGGGGATCAAGCCTTTCTCACGGGAAAAAGCAAGATGGATCCCCGCTAATAACTGCGGGGATGACAGCTTGGCCCATAAACCTACCCATCACTTGTATCGAGTACCAGACTCTGGTTAGATAGATTTAAGATTCTCATCGTTTCTCTCGAACAATATACTAATAGTCTTCTTGTCCTCAAACCGCGATGGAGAACCGGGTCCCATGAGTGTTGACTGGAAAGAGGTGGTGAAATCCCTCAAGGAAGAAGCGATCCCGCGTCGGTGGGATCCGAATGAATTGATTCGGAACTTTTTCGAGGGGCTCTTTGTTCTTGTTCCGGTGGTCGTGACCCTCTATGTGGTGTTCTTTGTGTTTACGACCATCGACGGGATGTTAAACATTCCCATTCCAGGGGTGGGATTTGTCTTGACGTTGCTCCTCCTGGTCCTTGCCGGGCGCCTGGCCTCGAATGTGTTTTTTAAGGGCGCGTTGGGTTCAATGGAAAAAGTGCTCACTCGCACACCGTTTATCAAATTGGTGTATACCTCTATTAAGGATTTGATCGAAGCGTTTATGGGGGAAAAGAAACGGTTTGATCAGCCAGTTCTGGTCACCCTCATGCCGGGAAGCCAAACCAAGGCCATTGGGTTTGTGACCCGCAAAAACCTGGAAATGTTTAATCTTGTTGATCATGTCGCCGTCTATTTTCCTCAGTCGTATAACTTTGCCGGGAATCTGCTCGTATTTCCCCGTGACCAGGTACATTCGCTGAATGCCGAAAGCTCTGAAGTGATGGCCTTTGTCGTCTCCGGTGGCGTATCGGGGACGGTTAGCAATGACAGTGAGTCCGACGACTTCCCCCCGTCTTCTCCTCCCGCCTTGCCGGCTCCTGAAGAGTCTACGGTTTCTCAACCGGAACCCACTCATTAAAGGATAAAATCCTTGGCTACATGTGTCGAACTGACACAGCCCAAGAAAATGAATGGGTATTCTATCTTGTGACATCACCGGGCAGACAGTAGAATAAATATTCAAGGAATGTTGAAAAAACATGTCCTGAGCGGAGTTGAAGGAGCCGCCAGCGGCGTTCGTGCTCATGTACTGTGAGTACGCTCCGCGCGTCAAAACGGCTGTGGCCTTGCCCGTGGACAAGGGCGTCTTGGCGCCCTTGGGTTTGGGCGGGTGAAATAGCGGGCCTTCCTTCGGCAGGACTCAGGACTGGTTTTGAACAGCCCTTATTTCTAATGATAAGGATAACTCGAATTTGACAATGAGCAGAAAGCGATTGATCCCTCACATTTTACCCTTCATCGCTCGGGTGAGCCTTGTCGGGCTTTGCCTTTTTGGTTGGACGGGGTGCAGCGAGCAACAAGCTGCCACCCCACCGAAGGGTCCGCCTCCCACTCCGGTTCGTGTGGCTCCGGTCCTGAAACAGGACATCCAGCAGACTGTCATGCTGGTGGGCTCTGTGGAGCCCTGGAAACGCAGTGTTGTGGCGAGTGAAATTGAAGGGCTGGTGCAACAATACCCCGCCGTTGAGGGTATGCATGTGAAAAAGGGTCAACTGTTGGCTCAATTGCGAACGAATACGCTAAACATACAATTGGATTCGGCGTTATCCTCGCATCGTGAGGCTCAGACGCGTCACCTCCAGGCCAAACAAGACCTGACGCGTATCGAAGTGCTGTTTAAAAAAGAATTGGTCACGCAAAAGGAAATGGATGATGCCCATGCCGAAGAGACGGCACAGCAGGAACGGTTGTCTCAGTTAGATGCGCAAATTCGTCAGGTGCGGGATCAATTATCCAAATCCAGTATTTCAGCACCTTTTGATGGGTGGGTGACGAACGAATTTACTGAAGTCGGACAATGGGTGGAAGTTGGTGGGGGTATCGTGGAAATCGTGGATTTATCTCAT
This sequence comes from Nitrospirota bacterium, assembly GCA_035873215.1. Lineage (GTDB taxonomy): Bacteria > Nitrospirota > Nitrospiria > Nitrospirales > UBA8639 > JAYWMS01. The sequence goes on from JAYWMS010000148.1 coordinate 2,554, forward strand.
GTCAAAATCGAGGTCCCTTTGCCTGAACGATTTGTTCAAGATATTCATTTGGGCAATCCTGTGTCGGCCGCTTTTGATAGTTTGCCCGGACGCATGGTGGAAGGAACAGTGTATTCGGTCGTGGCACAAGCCGATCGAAACGCACGAACATTTCCTGTCAAAATCGATATTCCCAATCCCGACCTTTCCATTAAAAGCGGCATGGTCGCGAAGGTCCTGCTTCAAGTCGGCCGTCTTCACCAAGGCGTCGTGATTCCCAAGGATGCGTTGGTACTCCGAGGAGAGCGAGAGTTTGTGTTTCTGGTCAAAGACGGCACTGTCGGGCAAATCTCGGTGAACACGTTGGTTCACTTTGACCATCTTGTGGAAGTCGAGGGTGACATTCAGGAGGGCATGTCCGTAGTCATTGAAGGGAATGAGCGGTTATTTCCGGGGCAGCCCGTGAGAATTTTACAGGACTCACCTAAATAGTTCTGGGCCTGTTGAAAAAGCATGTCCAGAGCCCTTCGGCTTTGCTCAGGATAAACTCCGTCGAAGGGTCCACTATCGACGTTTTCGGGTCTTTGTCGAGATTCGGGCTCCTCGCGCCATTCGCCCTCAGGTACTCCCGGTACCCACATATTGCCAAAATCCCTACGGCCTTGCTGAACGGGCCTTTTAAACATCCTGCTTTTCAACTGGTATTTAGTGCTTTTTGATGTAGAATAACAGGCGTCTGAGTATTTTTGAGTATTTTGATTCTCTCATAGAGGAGCACACCTACTCATGTCAGATCCAGATCTTCATTCGAACGATGAGTCTAGCGGAGGATTTTCCACGCCGGTTGGCACTCGGCGCTCATTTTTCCAATGGGTCACGGGGGGTATTGCGACAATCATTGGATTGGGTTTAGGTTTCCCCCTCGCTGCCTATTTCGTGTCTCCGGCGCTCATTCGTCGTAAGCCGTCATGGAGGTCGGTTGGAAAAGTTGACGACCTTCCAGTTGGGATCCCCCAAACGCTTGATTATTCGATGACGATCAAAGATGGCTGGATGGAAACCAAAGCCGTCAAAGCTGTCTGGGCTGTTCGTCAGCCGGATAATCAGGTCACCGTCTTTTCCCCAATCTGTCCTCACCTTGGTTGCGGTTTTCGCTGGAATCAGCAGGATAATCAGTTTCAATGTCCCTGTCATGGCAGTGTCTATGATCCAAAGGGAAAAGTATTGGGTGGACCGGCCCCTCGTCCTTTGGATGAATTGCCCTCAAAGATTGAAGATGGTGAGTTGAAGGTCATGTACAAGGAATTTAAATCGGGCTTGTCTGAACAAGTGGAACTCTAACCTATGGCATCCAAACTCTATAACTGGGTCGATAGTCGTCTTCGACTCAAACCAATCGAGAAAACCCTTTTGGATGAGCCTATCCCCGGTGGGGCCAGTTGGAACTATGTGTTTGGTTCCGCCACGCTCTTTTTATTTGTCCTCCAAGCTATCACGGGGATGTTCCTGGCGGTGTACTATGTTCCCTCACCCGATCATGCGTATGACACGGTTCAATACATTCAGCATGACGTGTGGTTTGGCTGGTTTGTGCGCGGGCTTCATCATTGGGGGGCCTCTGCCGTGATGCTGGCGATTGGCCTCCATATGCTCCAGGTCTTTTTTGATGGTGCCTACAAGCCGCCACGGGAAATGATGTGGATGGTTGGAGTGGTGCTATTAATGATCATGTTGGCCTTTGGATTTACGGGGTATCTTCTTCCCTGGGATCAAAACGCGTATTGGGCGACCCAAGTCGGCATTAATATGGCTGGATCAGTCCCGATTATCGGTGACTTTGTGATTCGTGTTCTTCGAGGTGGAGATACATTAGGCGCGCTGACGCTATCGAGATTTTTTGCCATCCATGCGTTGATCCTGCCTTCGATTATTATGTTCGGAATCATGCTGCATTTATTCATTCTGCGACGTGTTGGCCCTGCGGGGCCGTGGGAAGAAGAGCGAGCCAAGCAAGGGAGTGAAACGTTTTATCCCAGACAAGTCTATATGGATGCCGTGGTGATGTTCGGAATCTTTGTTGTCGTTGCAGCACTTGCTGCGACTATAGAGTTTCCTTTGGCCGACAAAGCCGATCCAACCGACCACTCTTTTATCCCCGTTCCTGAATGGTATTTCCTGTTTCATTATCAATTACTCAAATACGTTCATGGCCCACTTGCCCCATTAGCCATATGGTTGTTACCAGCCCTGTTTTTTCTTGGACTCTTTCTGTTGCCCTTCCTTGATCGAAATCCTCAACGGCGGATTTCCAAGCGGCCGGTAACACTCGGAGCCGGCTTCCTTTTTTTAACTAGTGTATTTGTGTTGTTATTTATTTCCTTAAATGACTTGTATGCCGTTCCCAAAACGGACCCATCGATTATCCGTGGCCAAGAGCTGGTTGGGAAGTATGCCTGCAAAACTTGCCACCGCATTCACGGAGAAGGCGCTGCGATTGCTCCAGATCTCTCCTTTGT
>JAYWMS010000173.1:0-2160 GCA_035873215.1 Nitrospirota bacterium
ACAAAGGAACCAAGAGCTGGTGATTGCTCGCGATCAAGCCATGGATGCCCTCCGCCTCAAGTCGGAGTTTCTCGCCACGATGAGCCATGAAATTCGGACACCAATGAATGGCGTGATGGGGATGACAGGCTTATTGCTCGAAACCCACCTGTCTCCGGAGCAGCAACGATATGCCGAGACCGTTCGATCGTCCGCAGATGCGCTTTTAAACATCATCAATGACATTTTGGATTTTTCAAAACTCGAGGCAGGAAAGCTGGAATTTGAGACGTTGGATTTTGATCTCCGTCTGGCGGTGGATGAAGTCTTAGAGCTTCTTGTGGAAAAAGCGGTGGCAAAGAGATTGGAATTAGTCGGCTTGGTGTTTGCTGATGTTCCAACGGCTCTTCGAGGTGATCCCGGACGGATACGCCAAGTCCTCCTGAATTTGGTTGGTAATGCCATCAAGTTCACAGAGATGGGAGAGGTCACGGTACAGGTTTGGCGGATGGAAGAAACCAGCGAACAGGTCATACTTCGATTTCAGGTTGCGGATACCGGGATTGGAATCTCACGGGAAAATCAGGGGCGATTATTTCAAACGTTTACCCAGGCAGATAGCTCGACCACCCGAAAGTACGGCGGGACAGGGTTAGGATTAGCCATTAGCAAACAATTAGTCGAAGGGATGCATGGCGAGATTGGAGTGGAAAGCCTTCCGGGGCTAGGAAGCCTTTTCTGGTTCACCGTACGATTGGCTAAGCAGCCAAGAGAAAGTCTGAACACAAGCCTCACCTTGGGCCCCTTGCAAGGGTTGCGGGTGTGTTGCGTCGATGACCATGAAACGAATCGATCCTTGTTAGCGCATTATTGTTTGGAATGGGGGATGGAGGTCGTTGTGGCATCGACTCCAACGGAAGCCTTGGCACTACTGCATGGCTCTGCGGGACAAGATAAACCCTATGATTTGGCCATCCTGGATATGGGAATGCCAGGTATGGATGGGTTGGCTTTAGCGAAAGCCATAAAAGCCGATCCGATCCTTTCTGAAATCCGCCTCATGTTGTTGACTTCCTTGGGCCGCCAAGGGGATGCCCGTTTAGCCCAAGAGGCAGGATTCTCCGGATATTTGGCGAAACCTGTCAGAAAATCTCAACTGCAAGCTTGTTTACAGTTAGTCATGGGTCGGGACGGTTCAGAGGCGAAGCCAACAAGTCCATCTTTGATCACCCGGCATACAGTGCGAGAAGCGGAGAATCAAATCCGAGCACGATTATTGGTTGCGGACGATCATATCGTCAACCAACAACTCGCTGTGTTGATACTGGAGCGAATGGGCCATCGGGTCGATGTCGTTGCCAATGGAAAAGAAGCTGTAGAGGCTGTGGCCCTTAAACGTTATGACGCGGTGTTGATGGATTGCCAGATGCCTGAACTGGACGGGTACGAGGCGACACGGGAAATCAGAAAACAAGCAATGAGCCATGAGCGACCGGCCGCGAGTAACCAGCCACGACTCCCCATTATCGCCATGACTGCCAATGCCATGCAGGGAGATCGAGAGAAATGTCTTGCTGCCGGTATGGATGATTATGTGGCCAAGCCGATCAAGACGGAAGAATTACAGAACGTGTTAACCCGTTGGCTTTCACGAAAAGAGAACGTTGATGGCAGAAGTTTTGAAACTCAACTGGTCGAGTCCCACCAGGAATCCCCAGAGATTCCTGAGCCGGCGAACGAGATCCAGGCCGCCAAGGATTCTCAGATAGATCACGCTGTATTGGCCGAATGGCAGGCGATGCTGGGGGAAAGCTACCCTGAGTTTCTCTCGCGAATGGTGAGTCGATTTGTCGAAGATGCGAGTCGATGTGTCGAAGACCTGCAACGTGCTGTAGAAAATGGAGATATGGCACAGCTGGCGGAGGTCGCTCATGGGCTGAAGGGGATCAGCAGTAATATGGGGGTGATGCACTTAGCCGAGCTGGCTTTTGAGCTGGAGCAACGGGGTCGCAATCAGGAAAAGGAGCAGAATGAAGAATTATGCCAGCAACTGCAGGAAGTATTCCAGCAGGCACAGGGTGAATTTACCCAAGAGATAGAAAAACAGAGTTCGAATTAACCCTGCACGAAATACCTTGATCACACCCTCAAATTTCCTGCTTTTTTACGAGGTAGGAAGCT
>JAYWMS010000193.1:0-6604 GCA_035873215.1 Nitrospirota bacterium
ACGAAATTGAATCGACCATTGCTGAGGCTGAAGACAATTTTGATCCAGGGCCGACAGGCTATGAAGGACAGGAGTTTAAATCTGCATCGGGTTCTTCTGACTTTATGCCACAGACATCCCCATTGCCCACGGCTGGTCAGGAATCTGCTTCAGAACCCGAAACGGTGGTTGCACTTCCTGATATGGCAGTTCCTGATGTGCCTGAAATGATGGATGTATCTCCTCCACCTAGTGAAGTCGCCTCCCTTGAGCCAGAGGAGCCAGCGGATATGGGCGGGTCACAGGAAACAGCATCTGAAATCGCGGATGTCTTTTTCGATTTTGATCAATTCGGGATTAGGTCGGATGCTGCTGCCACATTAGCCACCAATGCTCAGATACTTCAGGATGAAAACCAAGGAGCGAGTCTACTGATTGAAGGTCATTGTGATGAACGTGGAACCGAAAATTATAACATGGTGTTAGGGGAACGGCGGGCTCAATCTGTCAAAAAATATCTTGTGGATTTAGGCATTCCAGCTTCGAATATTCAAATTGTGAGTTATGGAAAAGAACGTCCCTTTTGCACAGACCATTATGACGCCTGCTGGGACCAAAATCGGCGGGGCCATTTTGTGATTCAGTAATTTCGTCGGTTATTGCATAAAAATAACGTCTCTCATAAGGGGATCTTTCCTGGAAGAGGAAGGGTCCCCTTAGTTTTTTTGTGAGTCTCAAGACTATGTAAAAAGGCCCTTCGTAATTCTGCTACGGAGCCTTATACATTTTGGTTCATAGTATGGTTAGGAACCTAGTTATTCAATTTCGAGGAACTAAAACCTAATGAAAGCCCTCATTTTTAGTAACGAATATCCACCGTATAGTTACGGTGGTGCTGGTGTGCATGTTGAATATCTTAGTAAGGAACTGGCTAACCTTCTTTCGGTAGAAGTTCGATGCTTTGGTGATCAGTCAATGGTCCAGGACAACCTCAATGTCAAGGGGTTTGTGTTGGATAAGAGTCGATACGCATGTCCGAAACCGTTGGAGTCGGTTTTTGGTGCCATACAAAGAGGATTGGACTTTAATTCCTTTGGGATAGACGCTGATCTGGTCCATTGTCATACGTGGTACACACATTTGGGCGGTATTTTAGCCAAATTGAATTATGGGATACCTCTTGTCATCACGACCCATTCGCTGGAGCCACTGAGACCTTGGAAACGTGAACAATTAGGGGGGGGGTATGACTTTTCATTGTGGGTCGAAAAGACGGCTCTGGAAATGGCGGATGCTGTGATTGCTGTTTCACACGGGACGAAAGAAGATGTGCTTCGCCATTTTCGGGTGCCGGAAGAGAAAGTCCGTATCATTCACAATGGAATTGACCCTGTGGAATATACAAAACAAGCATCAACGAATGCACTTCGACGATATGGTGTTGATCCTTCCAGACCGTATGTATTGTTTGTCGGTCGAATCACACGCCAAAAAGGCATTATCCATTTGGTTCGTGCTATTGAGTATATGGATCCGGACTTTCAAATTGTGTTGTGTGCTGGGGCTCCAGATACAGAAGACATTGCAAGGGAAATGGAGGTAGCCATCCAACAGGTTTCGGTCAAACGCGATCATGTAATCTGGATTCGTGAAATGTTAGATAAGTCCAGCGTGATTGAATTCTATTCGCATGCCGCGGTGTTCTGTTGCCCATCCATTTATGAACCATTTGGGATTATTAATCTCGAAGCGATGGCGTGCCAAACAGCTGTGGTCGCATCAGCGATTGGAGGGATTCCTGAAGTGGTCGTACAGGGTGAAACCGGATACCTTGTACCTCTCGAACAAATGTCCGAGTCACCGTTTGCTCCTGTCCATCCCACTCAATTTGAAAAAGACCTTGCACTGGCGGTGAATAACCTGATGGCGGATCCTGAGAAGAGAGAACGGTTTGCCCAAGCCGGTCGGCGGCGAGCAGAAGACATGTTTAGTTGGACCGCCATTGCGAAGCAAACTAAATTACTCTATGAACAGCTCGTGCCTGCCTTGTAAAAATGGATTGTTGAAGCATTCACTATATTAGAGTACCAGGCCTCTCTTCCCAATTCCATGGATCATCTGAGCAAAAACATTCTGTTGCAAACCTGCCCTGAGCCGCTTCGAATGAAGGCCCGTCCAGTCCTGAGTCTGTTGAAAGAAAAGCCATTTCCGTGATGGGTTATTGGTAACGACGGAAAGTCGAATGGGTACTTCTTACTCCGCACCCTTCACTCATGATTCCTCACCCCCTCATGAAACGCCGCTCGCATGCTTTTCCACAGGGCAGGATACTATTCCTTAGATTTTGGCTGAGGTAACGCTAACACCTATTTCTCTCTTGCCTTTTCACATATAGGCCCTCTATTCTTGATCCCCATCGAGCAAATGAATGCCGGCTGTTTGACCGGAATCATTGCATTCCGAAATTTTGCAATAAGGATATTTCATGCATTCGCTAGATCTGTTGTTGACTTCAGAGGCCGAGGCGAAAGTTCAGGAAATTGGTGAAGCGGATATTCTGGTTGGAATTCCCAGTTACAACAATGCGGATACCATTGCTTATGTAGTTCATGCCGTAACCGCCGGTTTAGCCAAGTATTTTCCAAAAGCCAAAGCGGTGCTGGTGAATGCCGATGGGGGATCAATCGATGGCACGCCGCAGGTGGTCGCTGATGCCGGGATTGATTTGGGGGCCCTGTTAGTGTCGGCCGAGATCAGTCCCCTGCGCAAGATTGTGACCTCGTATTTGGGTATTCCCGGAAAGGGGAGCGCCTTTCGAACAATTTTCGAAGTGGCGCGACGCTTGAAGACCAAGGCGTGTGCTGTTGTCGATTCAGACTTGCGGAGCATTACACCAGAGTGGATGGAGTTATTAGTCGGTCCTGTCTTGAATGAAGGGTATGATTATGTCGCACCCTATTATCTTCGTCACAAGTATGACGGTACCATCACGAATTCGATTGTCTATCCGCTGACGCGTATGTTATACGGGGTGCGCATTCGACAGCCGATTGGTGGTGATTTTGGATTCTCAGGCGGATTGGTTGAACATTATCTCGACAAACAAGTGTGGGATTCGGAGGTTGCCAAATTTGGTATTGATATTTGGATGACCACGGAAGCCATCGCGAGTGGGGCGCGTGTCTGCCAAAGTTTTCTGGGGGCCAAAATTCACAACCCAAAGGATCCGACACAAGATCTGTCCACGATGTTGGTTGAAGTCATCGGTGCTTTGTTTTCGCTCATGGAAGAACATCATGGTGTCTGGGGGGCCGTCGAGGGATCGAACCCTGTTCGTGTATTCGGGTTTCAGTATCAAGTCGCCCTTGAACCGGTTCATGTAAACCTGGATCGAATGCTGGCCACATTTCAGCAGGGCCTGACGGATTTGTTGCCGATTTGGGCCGACATTTTTAGCCCCGGAGTCATCGAGGCGTTGAGGCAACTGAAGGGAATGCCAACAAAAGCCTTTCGAGTATCGGATGAATTGTGGGCGAGAATGGTATGCGATGCGGCAATCGCATACCATCGTGGTCACGTCATTCGTGACCATTTGCTCAAAGCGTTGACACCGCTCTATTTAGGACGGACGGCATCATTTGTGTTGGAGACACAAGCCCTCACCTCGGATGAAGCTGAAGATCGCATTGAACTGGTATGTCAAACATTCGAGCGCGAAAAAACCTATCTGGTAGAACGATGGAATCAGTGAACCGCAGTTTCCTAGCCCCTACGTGGAGTCGAACACATGGATGTCGTTGAACCATTCTTTCAGCGCGCTTTGCTCGAGCCGTTGAGTATCTTAAGCCAAAAACTGCTGGCGATGCTCCCTAATCTGTTTGCTATGGTGGTCATTTTTGTGGCAACGCTGTTCCTGGCTTGGATGGGAGGACAAGCGACCGAACGTGTGTTTCGTGTCTTGCGCATTGATTTGCTGAGCCAGCGCATTGGCTTGACAACCGCTTTGGCTCGTGGCGGAGTGAAAACACAGCCATCCTATTTGGCTGGCCGCATGGTCTTTTGGATTGTGGCCGCGCTGGGCATTATCGCCTCACTCGCCGTGTTGCAATTGGATCCTGTCAACAAGTTTGCTGAATCATTATTAAGCTATTTGCCATATTTTCTCACGAGTTTTTTTATTATCATTGGGGGATTTCTCGTATCAAACTTCGTCTCACAGGCCGTCTTGATCGCGGCCGTCAACGCGGGTCTTTCCCCAGCCCGTTTGTTAGCGGCAGGAACCCGCTGGGGCATTCAAGTCGCTGCGATTGCCATGGCCCTGGAACAATTGGGCATTGCAGAAACGATTGTGGTCGTGGGCTTTGGCATTACCTTTGGTGGTATCGTGTTGGGCCTGGCCTTGGCCTTTGGGTTGGGTGCCCAAAATTTAGCTAAAGAATTTTTGGAACAGCGTTTTTCTTCTAAGAGCAAGCAAGATTCCCCGGACGACCTTCGTCATCTGTGATCCCTTTCAACCGTGATCCGTGACGTATGAGGGAAGGACCTATAGTCTTGATTTAGGAATATTGATTCAAGCCGGATCCCGGATCATCATTCACGGGTCTGATAATTCCCACATATTGTCATTAAACCATAGAAGAACGACTCCACTTTCATGTATGGTGTGCCATTATTTTATGAGGGAATCTCCTTGCTGGTATTTCGACTGAGGTCTGATGGCTGATTTTTATCAAACAGGTTCCATCTCCACGTTGCATCGGTTGGGATCACCGAATTTGGAACGATTGGAAAGTGAGCTGAGTGAGTATGCGGAAACGCAACCGATTGCGTTAGTCTTGCCCTGTCTCTATTCAGAGCTGGAAGGTCCAGCTCTAGAAAGCATTGTCGAACATCTACGGGGGGTTCCCTACCTCAAGGAAATCGTGATCGCGATCGGTCGGGCATCCGCGCTGGAATTCCGACGAGCCAAGGATTACTTTAAGCAATTGCCGCAAGACGTTCGTTTGATATGGATCGATGGCGCGCGTGTTCAAGAATTACTGGAGGTATTGACAAAAAGTGATGTGGACATTGGCTTGCCCGGAAAAGGGCAGTCCTGCTGGTTGTCGTTTGGGTATGTGTTGGCTCGACAGCAGAGCAAAGTCATCGCACTGCATGATTGCGATGTTTTGACCTATGATCGGGAATTTCTTGCGCGGCTCTGCTATCCTGTCGGAAATCCAAATTTAGGCTACGAGTTTTGCAAAGGGTATTATCCACGTGTGACTAATCGGTTGTACGGACGGGTGACAAGACTCTTCGCCTTTCCACTTCTCAAGAGTTTAATCCATCTGATTGGGCCACATCCCAAACTTTCATTCTTCGAAAGTTTTCGTTATCCGTTAGCCGGAGAATTTGCGATGGTGGCCGATTTAGCCTGGATCAATAAATTTCCCGGTGACTGGGGGCTCGAGATTGGAGTGTTAGCGGAGGTGCATCGCAACTGTGCAGATCGGCGTGTCTGTCAGGCAGAACTCACGGATCGCTATGATCATAAACACCAAAGCTTGTCGTCAGACAATCCGGAAGACGGTCTCCTAAAAATGAGCATAGATATTGCCAAAACCCTTTTCCGCACCTTGGCCAGCGATGGTGTGGTGTTATCGGATGCATCGCTCAAAACGCTTCGAGCCACGTATTTGCAAGTGGCTCAGGAAACGATAAAAAAGTACGAACATGTCGCGGCGATTAATGGTTTGGAGTTTGATCGACATGGTGAACGCACAGCTGTTGAAGTCTTCTTAGGCGGGCTGAACATCGCAACGGACACGTTCAGCAAAGATCCGCTCGGTGTCCCGATGATTTCCAGTTGGAATCAAGTCGTGGCTGCAGTTCCTGATATATTCGCTCGACTTCTGGAAGCGGTTGAAGCGGATCATACCTGGAGTCCGACAGCAGAGGAAGTGGTCACCTCGGAGGTGACACAGGATGCGGGATCATAGAATCAGAGACTGGTAAATAATTGAATATTTTCAAAACAACGTGTACCTTTAAATCATGATGAACCTTACAAGAAACAGAAGCTGTTCAAAAGAGCCCACTCGGCAGGGCAACAAGGCTTTGGCGGGCAGAGCGTACGGGCAGTACCTGAGTACGACCAATGGCTCAGAACGCAGCTGACGCCCCTTTTCAACATATCCATTCAATCCACCCAAGCTGGAACACGAGATAAACACCTTTTTTGGCGGGCGAAGGTTAGGTATCTGATTGTCCTGGGTTAGGGGGCTCAGTGGTGAGTGCTTGCTTTGTGCTTTCGAGAGCTGTGTTGAGTCGAGATGCTGCGTGCTTCACCGTACGCTGAGTGTCTTGCGAGAGCGAACGGAACGCTTCTTTGGTTTCTCCTGCCACCTCGGAAAATTCCTCTTGAGCTGTTTTAGCGCCTCGGGCTAATCGTTCTCGTAGAGCCGTGCCGGGTTCTGGCGCCATGAGGATAGCGGCTCCCGCCCCTAAAACGAATCCCCAAATAAAGACAAAGGTTGTGACCCAGCAGGAATCGTTGGATTGTGTGTCAGAGTCCATCATCAGTCTCCTTGATAATATGTGAATGTGACTATTGGGTTTTCGATTTTTGACAGCCCACCAGAAG
>JAYWMS010000197.1:0-3942 GCA_035873215.1 Nitrospirota bacterium
TTTTAGTTACTACTTTACTTTTGTAATTAGTTACTTATATTAACTAAATGAAATAATTAGACGCAAGGTGATCGATTGGTTGGCAGGCAGGAAAAAGTTGCCCTAAGTGACATGAACCCCTTGATATCTGAGGGACATTGGTTATCAGAGAAAGGCGACAATAATAAATATAGGAAATATTTACTGAGCTGGAGATTGCGGCTCTGAACGATTGGATTCCCTTTTCGGGAGATCGACTCCGGGAAAGTTTCGTACATTATTATATAAGGAGTATTAGCCATGAAATGTCAACGTTGTGAGGGACTGATGGTCAGGGATGAGATATATGATCCTGATGGTCCATACCTCCATATAGAAGTCCTACGTTGCCTGAATTGTGGCGGAACTGTTAACGCTAACAAGAAAGTTCCCTCACTTGATAACCAATCTGGACAAATGGACAAGAAAAAGACAAAAGCGGCCTAAATTTTGCATTGACTTTGGGTTGAACTTACGTTCCGTGCTCCGGCGTCACGAAATAGACGCCGATGTTGAACTTGATAAAGGTGCCTAATGCGACGACAAAATGTTTTGCCATCAATGAATACTGCGTTCTCACTAGACAAAGGTCAGTTGGCCATTGGCGCGGATGATGTCTTACGGGCATCTATGCCCAAGAGGTTGAACCTAATAAGCAGTAAGGGTGTCAAAACTAAAACGAACACCGTGCTGTCAATATTGACATATACAGACAAGGATGGGGCTGATTCATCAAGTCCAATCACATCAAAGGGTCGGCAGCGCATGTCTGGTTTGTCTGTCCGCCGGCGAGTGAAAAAGAGTGAAGGCCCAAAGGGGCCATCTATGGAACAAAAAGGTCCTGTCCATGTCTTTCTTAAGGAGATGGGACAGGTGCCCTTACTCACTCGCGAAGGTGAGGTGCAACTCGCGCAACAGATTGAAGCTGGGCAAGACGCCTTTTCTCGTACCTTATATTCCCTGCCAATCGTCTTGTCCAAGTTACAGGCCCTACACAAGTCTTTACAGCAAGGAAAGTTGTCTGTCACTGAAATCGTGCGTACGGGTGGCGCAGAAGATGATAGTGACACGAGAGCCACTGAGAAGAACGGGGCGACTGACGAGGTCCTGAAGCGATCGATAGACATACTCCAGGAACTCCAGGCCTTGTCTAAGGATTTGTGTTCCTCCTATCGAAGAAATCTACGACGTCAGTCTGCCGCACATGATTCGACGGCTTTGGATAAGCGGCGCCAGGTGATTCTTACCAACATCGTGGAGCAAGTTGAACGGTTGCAGTTGCAGGAGTCTCTTCAAGCAGACATGCTGCAACAGGTTCGTTCAATATGCTCAGAACTGCGAGGACTGCAGACGATGTGGGACCACGGTTGTCGAGATTTGCGATTGACCGCGGATGAAGCTGTGAAGTTGGTGAACCTTCGAGTCCTTCGGGCCCCGAAGCTAGCAGCATTGAAGAAGAACTCCGGTCTGTCCAAAACAGCAATCCTGGCTCTCGTAAAGATCCTTGCCAATGCACAGGCCAAGAGGACGCATGTTGAAGAACAGGTCATTCATATGTCGGCGCATGATTTCCTGGATATTGTGAGTCGATTGGAGCAAGCCGAGCGGAATATTACCGATGGCAAGTCGGGTTTGGTCAAAGCGAATTTACGCCTGGTGGTCAGCATCGCCAAGCATTATATCGGACGTGGCTTACAGTTTTTGGACTTAGTTCAAGAGGGCAACATTGGCTTGATGAAAGCGGTGGATAAGTTTGAGTATCAGAGAGGCTATAAGTTTAGCACCTACGCCACGTGGTGGATTCGCCAACGGATCACCCGCTCAATCGCTGATCAGGCGAATACGATTCGGGTGCCGGTGCATATGCACGAAGCCATGCAAAAGCTCAAGAAAGCCACGGGGTCTCTCGTTCAACAACTTGGACGCGAGCCGACCGTCTATGAGTTGGGTGAGCGCATGCAACTATCGGTAGACAAAGTTCGAGAAGTATTGGACTGCATTAAAGAGCCTCTGTCACTCGATACTCCGATTGGGGATGGCGAGGACACAAAAATCGGAGATTTCATCGAGGATAAGACGATCCATGCACCATCCGCGGCGGTCATGCGACATGATGTACAACAGAAAGTCGGACAGGCGTTGGGTGCCTTGACTGAGCGCGAAGGCTATATCATTCGAAAGCGTTTCGGAATTGGATTCGACCGCGATCATACGCTCGAAGAAATTAGTGAGGACTTCGGGGTGACACGCGAACGCATTCGTCAAATCGAAGCCAATGCGCTGAAGAAGTTGCGTCAGCCTCACTCACGACACTTATTACAAAGTTTTGTTGTACAAAACTAGCGTAGGTAAGGCGGTCACTTGACCGCGATATTGATGATGCCTTTTCTGTGAATCGAGTGTGGTTCACAGGAAGGGCATTTTTTTTGTCCGCTTGAGCATCTTGACCTGTGAACGTCTCCGTGATTGTACGACTCCAAATTGGCCCTGTTGAATATCTCTCTCACATGGCCCATAAACCTAGAAACAGCAGTTGGATCACCAAAGTCCTCGCAAGCTCTTGGCGCACCTCGCCAAACAGAAAAATGTCTTATCACCACCAAGGTGACCAGACTGTTTCTCTTTCACGATGCACACCAATATCTTACAGATCTTTTTTTGCGCCCAACTGCCGTTTCTAGGATACATGCCCTAGACGAAATCGATATCAGCAGCCGAGGGGAATGGTCAAAAAAGCATGCCCTGAGTCTGTTCGAAGGGTCCGCTTTGTCACCCGCCCAAACCCAAGTGCGCCAAGACGCCCTTTTCCACGGGCAAGGCCGCAGCCAGTTAGACACGCGGAGCGTACTCCCGGTACGTGAGCGCGAACGTCGCGAAGAGGGGCCAGTTTGTGAGCCCGAAAGCGGTAAACTGGCGAGAACGTTGCTGGCGGGTTTTTTCAACAATCCCAAATTCGTTTGTGTCGAACTCTCTTGGTTGATCTGTTACAGTCTCCCTTCCAATTTCACCTGGCTGAATCGTGTTGAGATGTGAATATGGATGTCGATATTCGTTCCAACGTCCTCCTAACAGACCTGTATCAACTCACGATGCTCCAGAGCTATCTGGACCATGGGATGGATGACACTGCGGTCTTTGAGTTTTTTGTCCGAACCATGCCTCCTCAACGTGGGTTTTACTTGGCAGCCGGGTTGGCGCAACTCGTCGATTTCTTAGAGACGGCGCATTTTACATCCGGGGAATTGGAATGGATTGAGAAAAGTGGACGGTTCAGTCAATCATTCGTGGAATACATAGCACAGTGGCGATTTGCTGGCGACCTTCATGCCATGCTTGAAGGAACTGTGTTTTTCGCGAATGAGCCGATTGTCCGAGTCACTGCCCCTTTGCCTGTTGCCCAACTTATTGAATCACGTTTGATCAACATCCTGCATTATCAGACCTTGGTGGCTACCAAGGCGTCACGCTGTGTTTTGGCAGCCGAAGGAAAACCCGTGATGGATTTTGGACTGCGAAGGGCCCATGGAGCAGACGCAGGATTGGTGGCCGCTCGGGCGAGTTATATTGCTGGTTTTGTCGGAACGGCGACAGTCCTCGCTGAACCGCTCTTTGGGGTTCCTGTGTTCGGGACGATGGCTCATTCCTTTGTGCAAGCGCACTCCGTTGAAATCGAGGCTTTTTCTCACTTCGCCGAAACGCATCCGGAGGATGTCATTCTTCTGATTGATACCTATGATACGGAAGCAGGGGCAACAAAGGTCGTACAACTGGCGCCGGAGTTAAAAGCGAAAGGCATTGCGGTGAAAGGGGTGCGATTGGATAGCGGGGACCTGATTGTTCATGCGAGGAATGTTCGTCGAATTCTCGATGCCGGTGGGCTACCGGAGGTCCACATCACCGCTAGCGGTAATCTCGATGAGCATG
>JAYWMS010000225.1:0-2976 GCA_035873215.1 Nitrospirota bacterium
GAGAAACAGGGCCACGAGGTATTGTTGATTTCCTTGGGGGACGATGCAGCGATCGTCTAAATCGCAGGCGGCTTGACTAAACACAGTGATGGGTTCGCCTCCATTTCTTTCTATTTCTTCCCAACAAGAATGGCGGGTTTGCATCTCGACAAGAAACTGATCGAACGAAAATTCTTCTAGTCCGTATTTACTTTCCCAGTGCTGTTGAATGTGGTCCTTGATGCTCTGCCAAATCGTCTTTCCGAATTGTTCCGGAATGCCGGCCTGCAAGGCGCACCAGATCCAATAGGCAGAAAGGGCGATCATTTCTTTGGTGATAGCCTGGGCTTGGGGGATTGTCACGTTCAGTCCATATTCTCCAAGCACTTCGAGCGGCATGGCTGGGGGGATCAGTTCGGACAAGCGATCTGCAGCGTTCTTGCCTGGGTCGGTCATGGTGTTGGTGCCTTTGGGAAATGGTTTTTGCTGTGCAGGTAAGAGCCCAGCATACGAAGGGTGTGCTTCGAGATTCAAGGGTGTATCTTGACACTCAAACGATTCGAGTGAGAGTCTGCCGATGTCGATTGTCTTCGGGTTGTGGCAGTGCCAATAACTGAACAACAATGAGTTGATTCAGGCGAGAGTGAATGATGTCTGTCATTGTGTTGAGTGTTGTGAGTTTCCTTTGGGGAGTGATCGGGCTTGTGACGGTCTTATCTCCCGCGTTCCTGATTGATGCGATGGCTAAATCCCTCGTGGACCCTTGGCGAAGGTTTTGGATTACACAGAGCCTGTTGCTTTGCGGATTGATGCTTATTGTCGGCACATCGAGGCTGGAAGGAGTTGGGTTATGGATTGCCTGCGGATTGATAATGGCGGCCAAGGCATGTGTGCTCCTGGGCGTTTCTGATTCGTTTAGGGGACGACTTTTCCAATTAGTAAGTGGGTGGCCACACTGGTGTATTCGTGTGGGAGGTGTTCTCAATCTTGGCCTTGCTGTCCTGTTATCCGGAGATTTGATTCTTCATGGGTAATTCAGCACCAGATCTTCAATCCAAGCGTCGTGAGTTTATCGGTCTATGGGATAGGCATCGAAATGCAGATTGGCCTGAGGCGGTCGGATCGCATGAAGGGGAATTGATGACGCTTGAGACGGTGATCGGCGGTTGTGTGTCATTTTTCCTTGAAGAAGACAACCTGGATCCTCCTCGGGTGGCCATGCTTCGCGATTGTTTGAATGAGTTGGATGATCTGCTTTGCGATTTAGAAGGTGAGACAAAACCGTATTTTGAACGGTTGAGAGCAGTCGGCGATCTGCTCATGGAATTAGGGTAGAAACTCTACCAAGTAGCTCAAGACACACCACAGTTGGTCATCAGACCCTCCCTTGGTTTTATCTTCATCCTTTCTTTCATTCCAGAGAATTCTTCGTTACGCTAGCCGAACACTACATTCCATGAAGAGGGCCGAGAGGCTCGAATCCCACATTCCAATTTTTTCAGTGCTTCTCAATCAAATCGAAATCTCTTCGTCTTCTTCAAGAATGTGGAGATTGGGAATCTTCAAGCGAGTGAGTTGTTGGGCGATGCGGTCTCGAAATCGAGGTTTCATGTGGTAGATGAAAAGTGGTAGATCAGGCCGTCCTATTTTTTGAAATTCCCGTGACAGCAATGATGGCGTTAAATGTTTACTCGTCACGGCCATGGTGAGCATTTCATCAGGAAAGGACGTTTCGATAAAGGCGGCTTTAAGATGAGGGTCCTGTTTGGCGGCATTCCATAAGGTTTCAGTCTGATAGGTGTCTCCGCTGAAGACCCAAGATGTTTGGTGATCACGAACAAGGTAGCCTGAACAGGGGATCGTATGATTCACCTCGTAGGGCGTGATGCCAAGATGGCCTAACATGAGTTCTTTCTCGGGGTAAAGAATTTGGTCGGCGAGGACAGGTTCGTTTGGTGTGGGAAGATTAAAGAAATCCGGGAAAATGTCTTCATTGAATATATGGGCTCTGATCGCCTGAAGGACTGGAGCAATGCTCGCGATGACCACGGGGGGTGTGTTCAATCCTACAAGGTTATCCGCGATCGCCGGTAAACTCTTGATATGGTCAAAATGCGCGTGTGATAGAAGGACATGCTGGAGTTGGAGTTGCTCTTCAATGGTTAGTTTGCATGCCACGGTGCCGGGGTCAATGAGAAATGTTTGATCAACGAGAAATCCCACGCAACGGCATGCTCGGTCCTGATCCGCTTCATTGAACAGCAGGTCTGACCCGTGACTACCGAGAACTCTAATATTCAATGGGGTTCCTCATGGTGAGTTGTCTCAAGCGACAAGGATGTACAGAGTTATGAAATACGGGTAGTCATAGGCAATCATGACAACTGGAAAATTACATGACCGTCGGGAAAAATTCTGACTATTTAGCTTATGTGTTATGGTCTACCAGGTATCATGGAATGTAAGGATTTGCAAATTTGATTGATTCCTCGAGTTATCTAGTTATATCTCTAACCAGATTGTGTCGAAACGCTAGGTACAACCAATGAGATTGGGTATGGACGAATAGTGATAAAACGGTTTAATGCAATGATCTTAGGTTGCCGCGCAACGTTAATTATCCTCGGCATCCTGTCTGGTTTTATGGCCGGCAATGTCTCATGGGCTCAGGAATCAGAAGCCGATGTCGTCACGGCTCAGGCCATCTTAGCCTACGATGATAAAAAATACGAAGAAGCACTAGAGTTCCTCAACCATGCCTTGGGGATTTCGCCAAACCATTCTGAGGCGCTTTATTATGCCGGACTGGTCATGTTGGCTCAGGGCAAATATGAAGAGAGTCTTCCGTTTCTCATCAGGGCTTCAAGGGCTGCCCCTGACAGCATTTCCATTTTATTTCAACTTGGAGTGGCGTATTTCTCGTTGGAGCAGTATGACAAGGCCGATCCCTTGCTCACGCGGGTATTTCAAGAACGTCCTGCAACAAATAATGTAGGT
>JAYWMS010000294.1:0-8640 GCA_035873215.1 Nitrospirota bacterium
AGAGAGGTGGTGGTGTGCCCCCTAACACCTGCACGCAAGCGAATCGGCCATTGTTGTTTAGCGCACCGGCATCTTTATCATTGACGAACACCAGGCGCATGCCTGTTCCGGTATAGGATTGTCCAATCGGAATTGTGAAGTTTTCGTAATTTCCGGAGCCTGAATAGCGAGGGGTAAACGGAATCGCCCCTGTCCAATTTTGGGTTCCCCAGAATTGGGAGAGTCGCAGATTATTCGTGAGTGTTTGGTCTTCATCAAATCCGATTCCATGAATCTCACCTTGAGAAGAACTGAGGAATTGAAAGGCCAACATCGTATCTGATGTGACATCAAAGGTTTGAGTAGATCGCTGCCAGCGATTGCCTTCCATCAGCAGCGTGTCACCATTATTTTCAACGGTCACCGATCCGGTTACATCTTGGTTGGAGTAGGGCTCCAGTCCGAAGGAATTAAAATCAATCGAACCTGCATCACATACGGGAGCTGGGGGTGGGGGAATGCAGGAAGCCGGGAGACTGAAACCGTTAGTCGGATTCGTACTGTTGGAGCCTCCACTGACTGCATCGACACCCAGGCCAAAATTGGCGAAGGCTGACCAGATGGTACACACATCTTCGCCACCAAAGTTATCGATGGCGGCCTGAATAATCCCATCTCGCGCCTCGGTGAAGGTCGGGCTGCAGGCGGTATTTTTGAGTCCTTCATTGACATAGAGGAGCGCACGGTGATTGCCAGCTGCTGCAACAGTATTGTAGAGGTTGGGGTCGAACCCATGCTTGTCCACTAACGCCCAGTACACTTCCCAAAGCCCTTGTGCCCATACTTCCCCTACGCCATGTGGGATGGCCATCCCACTGATGCTGGCATAGGTATGAGTGTTGATGCCGGGATCCGTGCTATAGCGTTGTGTACGGATTCCGGACCCCGTGGTGGGTTGACCAAGCGCGTATGTGCCGATTCCTCTTGCGTCCGTTGCTTGATCCCCTTGCTGTGCGGTGTAGACCAGCGCAAACCAATCGCTCCAACCTTCACCGGGCTGCTGTGCATTACCCAAACAGCCGACATTGCTTGGACCACCGACCTGTCGTATCGAAATGCCATGGCCGTATTCATGGACGACAATGCCATTGTCGAGATCTCCGTCACGGAGCGGGTTGCTTTGGTTCCACAGATACATTTGCATGCGTGGCCGACTACCGTCGCCGGGCGTTAAGAAGTTAGCGTTGTTAATACCGCCACCATCTTGTGCTTCTGCACGGACATCGTCTCCTCCCTGGCCGCCTCGTCCGAAGTTATTGACCTGAAAGTTTCCCGCCTGCTCATCAAAGCCATAGAGGTACTGAATGTCATGGATGGTGTTGTTCCAGTAAAAAAGATTAGCCACTGCCGCATCGGTATAATTGGTAGGATCTTGGGACAGGTTTAGCGAAAAATCACAGACAAGACTGCCCCCGTCACTGTTGCAAGTTGGTTCCACTCCAGGAGGGGCATTATTGTTATCCTGGTCATGATACGCATGCACGTTGTTCCCACGCAGACCGGAAAAGCTCGTGCCTCCTGTGTCGTGCCATCCATTGGGGGAAGCCAGTTGGGTTTCCTCGGGGTCCTCAACCAAGCTCCGGCCACTGGTATGGTTGGGGCTCTCTGCTGGTATCGGGTACACATTGTATGAATCCTGTGTGACCCAATCGAAGCGCGTAAAGACTCGTCCACCATCTACTGTTGTTGCCCCGGCCTCAGCATCGACGGTGAGATCATAGACGTGCTGTTCGTCCATCGTGTAAATCTGAAAACGCCATACTAACTTGAGCTTTCGACCCATGGGGAGCCACATCAATTCTGCTTTGATGGGTTGTAGGGAAAGATGTTCAGCAGATAGGGGTGTGACCTGCTGAGGACCAAAGGGCGCGTCCGTGGCTTTTGCTCCGGAATCCATTTGTACTTCAAGATGCAGTGCGGCTGAGGATAAAGCCTCGAGTGCGGTGATGGCGGGTTCGGCCGATCCGGCGGAATCAATAATGTTTGGGATAAAAGCATTATTGACGCTTACGATGCGGCCATCCCGATTGACGTTGATCTGTAACTGGGCGTTATTGACGGGCACCTCGAGGAATTTCTGCCGTAAATAAATTTGCGTGGAACCCGTGGTGGTGGAATGCACGGTATCGGTAATCTCAAATTCATCAAGATCGGTTGGATCGAGACCTAAAAGTTCCAAATTGGAACGGACGAAATCCAAGGCGATGTCGCCTGGATCACCAGGCTTGGGTTCGGTGAGGTATCCTACAGGATTAGAAAGGGTTCGAGTCGCACCTGTCTTTTTGCTGAACCGTTCCACCAAGGCGCCACGAAGTAATTTTTTGAGTCGAATGATGGCGTCTTTCTGAGGTTTCTTTGCCGGAATATTGAGATTGGTAATTTCGGGCATGGATAGACGCCGATCATAGTTTGATCGATCGCGATCAAACTTTTTTGCCCACGTAGTGCCGCTCATGCATGTCAGTGCAAGTATGCATAGAGGAATGATGAACCATTTTGTGTATCGTGGTGAACGTGGAAAGTTATCGTGGAGTACTTGACTGGTGGACGAAGGCAAAGGCAAGAAAAAAATTCTATGTGACCTAGAAGTCATAACGTCCTCCGTAAAGTGCTCTGCATAGAAGAATGGCAAATATGAAATTGATACGCACTCTATCCGTTCAACTCCGCTTGAAGGGAGAATCCAACAAAATTACAAAACTTTATTTGGGGTGCCTGTGTATGATCGGTTCGATACTTTATCGCAGCTGGATCTAACTCTCAATCGCTCTTGAACTAGTCGGTTGAATACCACAATAACTTGTTAGACAATGGGTGAGTCTCTGCTCTGACCAGCCTGTGCAACCATTGATTGACCTATTTCCTGAATGATCAGCCTAACCCCTATAACCTTCTGTGATTCTCAAGCTGAAACTCTACCTGTGAGAGAACTAAGCCTTCTGGACTTTGGTTTCCCATCGGGATTACAAAGGAAGTCCGACTATTTCTTGAGGCGAGTCTGCATTCACTCCCTGCCCAGACTCAATACTTTTAAAGTCGCGAAGTTTTGTGGTTGAAAAATGATGTAATCGGTTTCGTTCAAGAAGGGAGGCTGCGCTCTTTAAAAGGAAAGGCATGTTTGTCCAGAATTTTTTCCGACATTCGTTCTCCGTAGGTGCCTGAAATTTCTAGTCTTTTTGGGCTTGACAGTTTCTTAGAATAGGATCATCCTTCCGAGGATAAGGTCAATTCTTCATTCTCGCATTCATTCCTAATCTTTACAGTTGAATCGACAAGACAACCGATTCGGATCGGAAAATGATATGTGGCATTTAGCCGAGGGCTCCGCTCCTGGAGGCTTTTCGGACGAGGCGGAATAGCGAAGATCCCGCATCGTTTCTAAGTCTGCCAGATTGCAGGGTTTTGATCACCATCCAAGGAAGGAGAAATCTATGAGACTGCAAGTATCCCCGTTTATGGCAATGGTCTTGATGGGCGCCCTAATAGGTGGGTGCGATTCGAGTCAAGTGTCGGAGCCAACTGCAACAGATGAAACCGCGACTTCTGAAGAGTCCATGGCTGAATCCTCAATGGATGCGGCAATGGAAACGGCTTCCTCCGGAACAGAACCTGAAGCGCTTCTTGCAGCGGAAGACGCTGGTGGGGCTGGGGACAACAATGAAGGAGTCGATCACTATCAGCAAGGGCATTGGGATGTCGCCCAAGAGCATTTTCAAAAATCAGTTGCGGCCAATGCGAATCTCGCAGAGGCGCACTATAACATGGCATTGACGTTAGACAAACTCGGAAACCATGGTGAGGCCACGAACCATTTCAAAATGGCCCTGGACCTCGCCCCAGATAATCCAGGCATAGCAGACTCAGGAATTTTAAAAGCTCACGTGGGTGGGTGACTTCATAAACAGGTAAAAGCTAACATTCTTCGATTCGGATCATTCGGTGAAGGAGGTTGGAGAAATTCGGCCTCCTTCAATCCCGTCCTCATCCCAAAGTGGATATTCTTAAAACATTCCTCTTGTTTTAGTAGGACTCAACTGGAGAAATAAGTGAGAGAATTTTTCCCAACCGAGACAAGATCCTTTTGGTTTGGCAATAGGCTCTAAACCCATTTCTTCTCCTCCCCACGCTTATTGCCCCGAGACCATGGGTAACTCTCGCGAATTTTCAGCTTCTTGTTGAATGCGGAGTCGCTCGGCTTTTGACTCCAACATCACCTTTTCTAGGACATCATCGGTCAGCTTTGTCAGATCGGCCGCGGCGTCTTTCATTGCCCCATGCTCGACAGCGCGTGAAAGCACTTCGGCCTTCGTCGCTCCTTTGGTGTTTCCGAAGAACGGCTTGAAGAGGAGATACGCCACGTCGCGAACGGGCATGTAGCGGAGGAACCGGCGAAGTAACCAAAACACCTGCATGGGATAATGGGCCAGCTTATACAGAAACAACCGCCGAAGGCCTGCATTGCGCTCAGCATGAATCACTTCACCGGGCAGGCAAGTCGGATCAATCTCCGTGCACTTGAAATACTTGTACCAATCTGTCGCTTCACTGACTAAACCACGTTTTACATACTCTTGCCACAATGGCGTCCCACGATACACGCAGAGCCGGTTAAACCCAAAGGTATCCAGGGGGAGCTTAGACGCAAAATCGAATGTGGCCTTAATATCATCGATCGTTTCTTCAGGATTCCCAACGACAAAAAATCCGTGCACAATCTCGATGCCCGCCTGCTTGGCATTCTTCACCGCGATCTCCACCTCCTCAAGGGTCTGCTCTTTTTTTAACCGGTCGAGGACCTTCTGACTGCCACTTTCGATTCCAAACATTATGGTTCGACAGTGAGCCTTGGCCATGGCGGGGAAGAGGTGTTGGGCGACCGAGTCAACCCGTCCTTCGCATCCCCAATCGATCGTCACTCCGGCATCATTAATGCCTGTACAGATCGCCTGGATGCGCTTGGGTTGTAAAAGGAAGTGATCATCGACAAACGCGACCGATCCGTACCCGAGATTTTGGAGGTATTTGAACTCCTCAACCACGTGTTGTGGACTCCTTGATCGCCACTTTCCTTCATTGAAGATGGGAATGTCGCAAAACACACATGGCCACGGACACCCACGGGAGGTTTGCATGGTGGTGAATCGTTCCATCGATAACACGACAGGTACGTCAAGAGGCATGGACTCGATGAAATCCAGTGGGAGGCCTTCCCGATCAGGAAATGGCCACTGGTCGAGGTCACGCTCCATCTTCCGGTTCGGGTTCTGTATGACATGGCCGTCTCTCGCCCAGGTAAGCCCCTCAACGTCAGTCGGGTCATCCAAGTGGTTGACGAGATCGAGGATCAACTGCTCCCCATCACCACGACAGACAAAATCCACCTCTGGACACTGATGTTTAACCAACTGAGCGTTCAGGCTGGCAAACACGCCTCCAAACGCCAGTTTCATTTTAGCATGGGCCCCGCGGATCTGACGGGCAAGAATTTTCGCGTATGGGTAGCTGGTGGTGCTGAGGAAACTCAATCCGACGAGGTCCGGTTGTCGCCTGCGGATTTGCTCAATGATGACTTCGTTGGGCGTTTCCGGATTCGCCTGGTCAAACATCACGCACTCGTGTCCCGCCCTCTTCAGTACGGCAGAGAGGGACATAATGCCGATGGGAGGGAACCCCATTACACGAACATGTCCGTTTTTGGCGCGGGTCTTAGCCGGGAGGGCATAAAACTGAGGGTCTCGTATATGGATTAAGAAGATGACCAAGGTGATCTCCAATCTGTTGAAGAATAGGAGCCGGAGATTTCCGGCAAGGCGTCCCAGCTGACAGTGGGAATAGGAAAAATTAACATCCTTTTTAACAAACAAGACAGTACTGAAGGCGCGGTGAGGTGTCAATCATCCCAATACCTCGGTTGTTTTGCAAATGAAGGGTCCTCAGCCTGCGAATTGGCTTCACCAGCCCATGTGCCAAGGATGGTGCATAGGGTTGCGACACCTGGTGCCGTGTAGATTGGGGGAAGGCCCAGGAAGGGAATGGCGGCTCGGGGATTGAAGGGAAGGGACCCGGATTCCATCAGGTCTGGAGTTGGGTTAGCTCAAGGTCTTCAAGGGCTTTGCCATTGCTTGGAAAGTACATCATCCTCAAGTCTCTGAGGATGGTGCATAGAACAGAGTTGCCCTTTTTCCTCAGAAGGGTTCAGTGAAATTGCCGAGAGAATCGTAAGGATTGCGTTCCGGGAATCAGACCAAACTTTGTGAAAGGTCCCCTTAATGCACCCCTTGAAGCGTGGCCCAGACGCCGTGTCCAAGATTGGTGGCCGCGGAATAGCTCTGGCGAGCCATTCGGGAAGCCAGTCCCCAGGTCGAAGGAGAGAAAAGAACATGCTTGGCAATTTTGGGGATATGAACGATCTCAAACCCACCAAGGATCGGAGAAAGGTCATCTTCGATGCCATCGGACACTCCTTTGATCGCCATGCAGCGAATCCCACGCTGTTGGCAGAGTTTCGCGATGGTTTGACTTTCCATATCGACCCCAATGGCCTGGCTGTTGGCAGCCACCTCTCTCCGGGCTTCGGGAGTCAGAACAGGTTTAGAGACAGTCACCAATGGGCCAACATGAAAGGATATCCCCTTTTTGCTCAGGCTTTGTTCCGCATGAGTGGAGAGGGACGAATCCAGAGACTGAACAATCAAGTCTCCAACCAATACATTGGAGGAGAGGGCTCCCGCCAGCCCACACGAGATCATGATCTCAGGAGAATGGTTATCGAGAAACCGGGTGACACGTTCTTTGGCAATCGAGGGGATCATTCCGGACAGGCATAGTCGAACGTCATGTCCGTTCAGTGTTGCCCCCCAAATTTCATCATCAGGGTCAACCAATGTCATATTGAGTTGACGACAGACTTCACGAACTTCCCATTTGACTTCAGCGACTAATCCTATTCTCACAATCCGCCTCCTTTATGTATTGGCATAGCCATTCTTCCTGAACCATTCAACAGCCTCAGCCGCGGCCGCAGGGATGGGGGTCTGTGGAAATCCAAGCTGTTTGATAGCCTTCATACTATCATATTGCATCGGGAGCCTGGTCATCCGGACCCCGTCCGGTGCGGCTTGAGGTTCTCGTCCGGTGATACGGCCATAGACATTTCCAACAAGAGCAGCCATCCATGCCACAGCATAGGGAATGCGTACCTTGGGTGCTGGTTGCCCACTCACATCTGCTAAAATCCTGAAAAACTCACCAAGCGACAAATTGGCATGGCCAAGGATATATCGCTCGCCAACACGCCCTTCCTTGACGGCAAGCCAATGTCCCATAGCCACGTCTTCAACCGATACCCAATTCAGGTCCGTATCGAGAAAGGCGGGAAGACGTCCAGTCAGATAATCGACAATGAGGCGTCCGGTAGGAGTTGGTCGCCGATCTTCGGCACCAATTGGAGTAGATGGATTGACGATGGTAATGGGCATTCCCGTCGCAATCAGATCCCAGACAGCCTGTTCAGCCAACACCTTGGTCCGTTGATAGGTACTTCGACATTCCTCGAGTACTAGGAAATCCGCTTCGGTTCCGAGCGGGTCTTTCGAACCTCGTACCGTCACGACACTGGAGGTATAAATGATCCTCGACACACCAGCCTCACTGGCAGCTCGAAGGATCTGGACCGTTCCATCAACGTTAATCGCATGCATCCGCTCTGGATCAGGAACCCATAAACGATAGTCAGCGGCGACATGGAATAGGAGATCCACGCTTTGAACGGCTTCGCGGACAGAGGCCTGATCGGTGAGGTCTCCGCACACGACCTCGACATCTAATTCCTTGAATGTCGAGGTGTCGCTCGTGTGACGGACAAGGACTCGGACATCCACGCCCTCACGCAGGAGGGTCTTAACCACATGCCCACCAATAAACCCTGACCCTCCGGTTACTAACGCGTGCAATAACCTAACTCTTTCTTATTGTAGTGGAAGATAGATGAGTGAAGCGATGGCCTTTACTTGCCGAAACCTCTGCGCATCGTGTTTGATTTTCGAAAAGAGAAAGATGAGCGGCCTCACGGTTTAAGTGATTCAAACCGCTAGGCTACTTGAAAAGGAAGGAATGATCATAATTTCTGCTATAAATGTGGACACTTTTCCCTTCTACGGATGACTCTTGGACCATACGCTACTTTGCCAGATAAATCCAATGTCAATTCCGCTATCCCAATATAAAGATGAAGACAAAAGTGCCGCACTGGTGAACTCACGGCTATCCCGTCACTCGAGTCCATATAATGACCTGTTAAAACTTCATCCGATGTCGGAAGGCTCAGGAAAATAACGCGTGGGGCGGCCGATTCATCAATGCGACTGTGGAATATTCAGGTACCGACCCCCCAATTCCA
Organism: Nitrospirota bacterium; assembly: GCA_035873215.1. Taxonomy (GTDB): domain Bacteria; phylum Nitrospirota; class Nitrospiria; order Nitrospirales; family UBA8639; genus JAYWMS01. Next base: position 8,438 of record JAYWMS010000294.1, read on the forward strand.
AAAGGGGGCAAAAAAAATAGGAAGGCTGAACGAGACTGTTGATGAGGACAAACGTTTGTAGCGTATAATAGACATTGCGCTGCCTCTAGGGTATTTTCTGATTGACTCAAAAAAGCGATTATTTTTCCTGTTCCTATTTGGGGCCTGTTGAATATCACTCTCACATGGCCCATACATGCCCGAAACGAACTCGATATCAGCAG
>JAYWMS010000306.1:0-2054 GCA_035873215.1 Nitrospirota bacterium
GGACCTGTTGAAGAAAAGGCTGGTTTCGTGAATCGTGATGGGAAATCCGTGATTGGGTAAAGAAACACCGTTGCTCTTTTTCCCCTAGGTTCAGGGATTACGTCGAAGGAAGAGGCGCCATGTCGCCGGTAGGATTGAGGATCGTGTAGTTGATCATCCGTGTAGGGCTGAGGTACTCGACGATTTCAAGAGGTAGATCGCGAGGTCGAAGATTTTGGGTGATAGACAACTCTTCCTGTTGTTCAAGATCTATCACCACAGCTTCAACCGTAGACATTTCTTCTGTGTGGAGTAATACAAGCGGGCGCAACCGATTTTTGGCATTGATGTTAATCACCATGCCTATAGACTGGTCGCTTAATTGAACGAGCGAACCAGGAGGGTACACCCCTAGGATCCGGATCAATACCACAATGGCCTCCAACCACAAAACGCCCTTATACTTCACAAAAAGATGAGAAAGCGCTTCTGAGGGCGTGAGCCGTTTTTCGATGTCAGGATCACTACATAGATCATCATAACGATCGATGACCATCACCACTCTTGCAGTGACACTGATCGCATCTAATCCTTTGAGCCCCATGGGATAGCCAGATCCATCTAGGCGTTCATGATGCTGATGGATCACATCTAAACAGGGCTTAGAAAACCCACCATATCTCTTGACCATGTCTAAACCATACCGAGGATGCTGCCGGTACGTGCTCCGTTCATCAGGAGAGAGATTGGGTCGCTTGAGCAAAATTTTTCCGGGAACCTCGAGTTCCCCAATATCGTGAAATAACGCCCCCAGGGCCAGAGCTTTAAGCTCAGCCTCCGAGAATTCAAACTCCCGCCCCACCATTAGAGACAGCGCCGCCACATTAAGAGCGTGCAGAAACATCCCCTGGCCCATTTTATTGGTATTCATCACATTCAAGAACGCTGCCGACGCATCAGGGGCATCCAAGATCCCGCCTAAACTATCAACCATCTCCTTCGCCTTCTCTATGCCTTCAATATTGCCGGAACTCAGATCTTGCATGACAGCCTTACTTTGCAGGAACGCCTCCTGATACCAACGATCAACTTTCTTATAGCCTTCGCAATAGAGCGTGAACGCTTCACTAACATCGACTGTCTCCGGAGACTCGTCGTCCACCTTCGGACTTGCCTGGGGAGTCTGCTCCACTTCGTTGCCTGCAACAGGAGTGTGTTCTGCTTCAGGAATTTTCGCTTCTTCCACCTCGGGATCCGATTTTTCGGGGTCCCACAGGATTTCGACCTTCCGAAGCTTTTGAATGGTGTCCAGTTCTTTTTGGGTCTTGATCTTAAATGTATTGGTTGGAAAAGGATGGCTAAACCAGGAACCATTTAAACGAACAAATAAACCGATTCGAAGTTGGTCATGTGTAAGTGGAAGAAGCGACATGTTTTTATGGTGTTGCGGTTGATGGAATTCGGATTGACATTCGGCTAATTTCAGCGACTTCTTGGTACCTCATTATCTGCTTCCAGACAGTGTGCGTTCTTTCGGCAAAATAGCACCTTGCATGTCGGTTTCGGTGAAGATCGTACCCTCCAGACATGCTCGTGTGAAATTCGCATCACGTACATCTGCACCCTGAAAGTCCGCGCGGGAGAGATTAGCATTTTGAAAATTTGCCATGATCATTAAAGCTTTTTGCAGATTCGCCTGCTCCAGATTAGCACCCTGGAGGTCTGCTCCGACAAAGTCCGCTTCTTGAAGATTGGCCATCTCCAAGGTCGCCTTTTGTAAATTCGCACTGAATAGATGCACGGCTATTCCTCGAACACCACGTAAATTGGCCCCCTGCAAATTCACCCCAGTCAGATTGGCATTCGTCAGTTCATAGCCCGCGAGATTCGCGCTTGTCAGGTCAGGGCGAATGCTGGGGTTATCTTCTCGCCAAGTATTCCAGGCTGAAACTCCCTGATTCAGGATGTCAATATGTGCTTGATTGGCCATAGGCTCCTCATTCTCGCAATGATATTTTCGTCAGTCCCTCATTTCCTTATCTCTTCTCCGTCAGGGGAGAATGCTCGATACCCGA
>JAYWMS010000307.1:0-2801 GCA_035873215.1 Nitrospirota bacterium
GTAAGCACGCAATTCTGTACGGTCGCTTCAAACACAGCGTAGATAAGAATACACCAGCATTGTAAATGGTCATGCCACAGAGATTTAGCACCAACAAGTTCGCCACGACTTACTAGGAATTTCATCGTGGTAGATTGTCACTGACTTCTCAACTCCTCCGTTGAACCCATCTTTTTTTCTCCAGCTTGCCAAACTTCTATTTACTCGATCTCTTTTCTGTCCTGACGCCGTCACCTTGCAAGCCTCGCATATAGGGAGGTTACAGAGAGAACGTTTCCTTTTTGTCAAAATCCTGTCCTTTATACACGGTTCCTGTGAGATGTTGTTATCCCCGCAATGAGAAACAGCACGAACGTTTCAAAATGATTTCAGTTACCTTTATAAATGACGATAACGCTACAGGGTTTAACCAAGTGAGAAAGAAATGAGGCTGCCCTAACCGTTCCTTTCTCAGACAAACATAAAATTGTGGACATTAATTATTGCAGATAGCAGCGACCACGCATTAATTCGATGAATTACCGGCATACCCCTTCAATGAACAGCACGACACATACAATCGTACATAGCCATGTGGGGATGACCCACACCCAACAATTAACGGAATGCAATGGTGAACTTTATGGCCAGCCCTCTCAGCAGTGGAATTCCTGAACCTTGGAATAGCCTCATCGACATCCTAATCATACCAATCGCCTGGGTTCCTCGTTTGGGGGGAAACATCATTGACTTAATAGTCAACGCAAATGGGATGATGGCGGCCTTTACGTACATTTTTCTCTTCTTTCCAGCCATGCTGATCATGGGCGGCCTATGGGTCACCCAGCTTTCCCTCTATACTCTTCCCTTCCGTTCTGGACGCCTGGACTTCGTGAAGATGATGCTGATGGCTTGGTGGGATGCGGCCATGGTGGTGTGGTTGTATTGGGTCGGCTTGGCACGCGTCGTCGCCGTGACCTTGGGATGGATTTTCACCCTTGCCCGACTGGCCTTTCAAATGGTGATAGAGGTCTTTCGTCAGATCCTCATACTGCCCTTCTCAAAAACGGGCAAAATGTCACAAAAGTTCTTCCAACCGGGTGTACCCTGGATCGCGTTTTTCATGTTGATATTTTGGGGATTGTTGGAGGGGGTCATCTTCACCTATACACTCTTCCCTACAGTGACATCTGTCCTCGGCGGGATTGTAGGGACAGAAGCTCCGGCATTAACAGGCACATTCCTGTTTATTTTTCTGACCTTCCTCATTCTTGGCAGCTTTGCCTGCGTCCAAGCATTCGTTGATGCCATTAATAATAAGCAGTACTCATTCCTGATCCAAATGTTCCTCATTGAATTTTTCGTGATGAGCTTTGAAGTGATGTTTCTCTATCGCGAACTCGTTGATGCGATTACCCCATGGATCGCGCAACAAACTGGAGGTGAATGGGTACCCGGCCTTTGGGTTACCCTGGGAATAGCCACATTTGGATGGATGGGTGTTCGAGGTATGACCTGGTTCTTATTCGGGCAGTTTGGTACACCTCCTTTGTTGGCCTTCATTTCGCGTCGTCCATTACCCAACCCTGGGGGCTACGCGAAAGAGGAGGCAGGATCAGAGCAAGAGGAACCCTGGTGGCGAGCACCAGTCGAAGATTTCAAACGCGAAATTGGCTGGCTCCATGAAAAAGGCAAGGAAGTTCTGGAGTTTGTCACCCTACCGTTTATCCATATCGTGGGCGGCATTTTGAATTTTGCGATGATTCTAATAAGCGGCAGTCCAGTGTTTATGATTCCATTCAAGTCTCTCCAAGAGGTCTTACAAATAAGGGAAAATCTGCCATTTGTTCGCTTACACCGTGGACTCGAAGCAAAGAAGGCGACCCTATGATTACTCGCTTGTCCTTCAGAAGAACATTTTTCGCATGGGTTTTTCTCCTGTCCGCTATAGCCACAGGATGTGAGATGCTACCCAGCGAGAAAAAAATGGCGACCACGTTGTTCATCGGAGTGGATGCCAGCGGATCGTTTAAACATTCCGGCTATTATAACAATGCCCTGAAATTCCTCGCACGATATATTTACGGCCATATGAACGAAATTGGCGGACTTGTGACTCCGCGAGCATTATTTGTTGGAAGCGTTGGAGGGAAGAAACACGATGAGCCCAAAACCTTTCACCCCATCCACGATTTTAAAGGAAAGAGCATAAAAGAAATTGAAAAGGATCTGAAAACCTGGTTTAAACCTAACGATACTCTGACCGATTTCAATTCATTCTTCGAGGAAGTCGCTCGAATCACGAAAGAGCGAAACCTGATCTTAGCCCCCATTACCATGATGGTGGTCAGCGACGGCATTCCTGACTTTTCCAAAAAGAGTGGGGGAAACAAGGGGAAAGGGCTCTACGCAAAGATTAATCTGAAACCCCTGGAGCATTTATCCCGCAATATTACACTTCGTCTTACTTACGTAAGCCCTGTGGTCGGAAAAAAATGGCGCACACAAGTCCCCCGTAACCGAGTGCAATTGTGGATCGTAGATGGAGAAGTCATGAAGCGCTGGCCAAAATATATGAACCCTGGAGTCGACCTGGCCAACCAGGAAGAATTCTGGGAATGGCTCAGAGACAACGTCGACTACCCAGTTCGCGGAAGTAAGGTCTAGTCACTGCCTCAGATACTAGTATCATGTTCTCCCAGCCATATGCAGGCTATTAATCTGTATGGGTCTGTGTTTCCAAACTTACATAGTCACCGATGAAGAATCTAACCATTCGTGAACCTCCAGACCTTTCCGGTTGCCTTTCCCAAAACCTTTTT
>JAYWMS010000405.1:0-4881 GCA_035873215.1 Nitrospirota bacterium
CGGAGCGATTTTCGCAGCCAAATAATTCGGTGCAGGGGATCAGGAACCCGAAGGGCCGCGCACGGGCGGACATGGTTTTTGGTCCTTTTGCCGAAACAAAAGAGCCTGTCCTGAGCCGAGTCGAAGGAACCTCGTCGTGCGGGGACGAAACCCCGCGGTTAATAATTCAAGTTAAAAACTGGATTCCCGTTTTCACGGGAATGACGAGGTTGGAAATTAGTTTGACCTACTATTCAAGCCTGACGCAGTAAATTCGGATAATCCTTTTCCACCTGCTCCCTAATCTCAGAATTCAATTGTGCTTGATAAAGCGTTTTGGCTTTACCCAGCAAATCCATGGAAAGTTTTTTCGTGTTCTGCAAATTCGCAGACGTGAAATCGGTTCCCGTCACCGACGCATCCTGCAGATTCGCCTCAGACAAATCCGCTTCAAGGAGAATGGCTTCCCGCAAATCGGCCATGTAGAGATTGGCTTTGATAAGCTTACTCCGGGTGAGATTGGCCCACGGCAGGGAGGTCTTCGTGAGATTCGCATGTGACAGATCTGCATCGGTCAGATCTGCTCGAATTACACCCGTACTACTTAGGTCGGCTTGAATGAGTATGGCCTTCGTTAGATTGGCCTTAATCATGTTGGCCTCAATGATGTCAGCTTCAGTAAAATTGACCTGTGTGAGATTGGCTTCGGTAAAGTTTGCTCGGAATAGATAGGCATCTGAAAGATCCGCACCGGTGAGATCTGCATGACTAAAATCCATCTGCGTAAAATCATACCCGGACAAATCGGCTTCCCGCAGGTCTGGTTGAATTTCAGGACGTGTTCTTCTGAATTTATTCCAGACCTCTAACCCTTGAAGGAGGATGTCTACGTGTTCTGAGTTAGCCATCGCATCTCAGGGTGTGAACCCGAATGATTTAATGAAGAGGGGAGTGCCTGGATTAGGATTATTGAGGTGAGTAGGTGAGACGTTACCGTTTTTTCAAATATCGCAGGAACTCAGAGTCGGGCGTGAGGACCATGGTCGTGTTTCCCGACGCAAACGTTTTTTTATAGGCTTCCATGGACCGCAACAAGGAGAAGAACTTCGGATCTTGCTCATAGGCTTGCGCATAGGTTTTAAAGGCCTGCGCGTCTCCTTTACCTCGAAGTTCTTGAGAGGTCTTGTAGGCATTCGCTAAAAGAATCTCCCGGTCTCTTTCGGCTTCGGATCGGATCTTTTGGGCTTCTTCTTCACCTTCTGCTCGATATTGCTTGGCCTGCCGTTCTCGTTCCGCCTGCATCCGTGCAAAAATGGTTTTCTCGTTTTGTTCAGGAAGATCCGCTCGTTTGATTCGGACGTCTTCAACCATCAATCCGTATTGGGACGCTTTATCATTCGATTTTTTTGCGACGGTGGACATGATAAGTAAGCGATTGGCGGACACGATTTCTTCTAGGTCGTGCCGACCCAGTTCGACACGAAGTTCAGAATAAATAATATCATCCAAACGTTGAAGGGCCCCCCGTTGTGTTTGAAACGCTTGATACACTTTGAGAGGGTCGACGATTCGCCATTTTGCAAAGTTGTCAATGAGAATGGTTTTTTTGTCCTGTGTAATGACTTCTCGAGCTGGGGCGTCGTAATCAAGCAACCGTTTGTCAAAATAGGTCACTTCCTCAAGCACGGGCGTTTTCCATTTTAGCCCAGGTTCTGTGATGGTTCGTTTGGGTTCACCCAATTGCACGACAATGGCTGTCTCCGCCAGGTCTACGACAAAAAATGGCCATGCTCCTACCATGTACATGCCGAGTATGATGGCCCCAACAACCAGGAGAATGTTTTGTTTGGTCATGGTTAACTACCCTTTTTGGACATACGGTCAAGGGGTAAGTAGGGGAGTATATTGCCGGAGACCTTAGAGTCCAGGATGATTTTGTCGACGTTTGACAGGACTTCTTCCATCGTTTCGATGTAAATGCGCTTGCTAATCACGCCTGGCGACTGTTTGTACTCCTTTAATGTTTGGAGAAAGTGATTCGCTTCTCCTTCAGCTCTAGTGACTCTTGCTTGTGCGTAGGCATCGGCTTGATTGATATCTTGAGCCGCTTGCCCTTTCGCTTTCGGCAAAATATCATTCCGATAACCATGGGCTTGATTGATGAGCTTCTCGCGGTCTTCTTTGGCGCTCGCGACGTCTTTAAAGGCTCCAGCCACCTGGTCTGGTGGATTTACGTCCTGCAGTTGGACTTGGGCGATTTTAACACCACTGCCATATTGGTCCAAGATGCCTTGTAGAAGGTCTTGGGTATTCTGCTGGATGGTGGCTTTTCCGACCGTGAGGGCTTCATCAATTTTGCTCTTGCCGATTATCTCTCGCATGGCGGCTTCGGCGGCCTTATGAATGGTCGGTTCGATTTTCGCGACATTATAGAGATAATCCTGGGCGTTATTGATTTTGTATTGGACGATAAATTCTACCGAAAGGATGTTCATATCCCCCGTCAACATGAGGGCTTCTTGTGGGACAATGCGCGTGCGGCCTCGCTGATCAGTTTGAAACCCAATTTCCACGCGATGAAGTTTTTCAACCTTTGGAGTTTCGACCGTTTCAATGAAAGGAATCTTAAAGTTGGGTCCTGGTCCAACTGTTCTCTTGATTACACCAAATCGTTTCACCAGGCCCTGTTCATCCGGTTCAACGATGAAGACGCCTTGCATAATCAAGAAGATGAGGCCGATGAGGATCACGAGCCAATTCATGCCGCGAGTGGGCTTGACTTGTTTCCACTGTTCTTGAACTTTTTTCAGAATATCATCCAAAGGGTCTTTCCCGCCTTCCTGTCCCCAAGGGTCTTTCGGTTCCCATGCCATGGATTTTCTCTCTTCTGATGAGAATAGGTAATGGAGAGTTGTGTGCGAGTGGTGAAAATTCACGTTAGCAGAAAACACCTACGAGGGCAACCTTGAACAGCCACGGACGAACCGTTAGGGATATATCCTAAGGCAAGTGCGGATTTGAATACGGATCATTGCCCATGAAACGAGTATCTCGATCACGCGTGGCCCGTGCTTCACACGGCTACGAATACATTGTGTTCAACAAGCCTTATGGCGTGATGACGAGCTTTACGGATGGGCAGAATCGGGCGACGTTAGCCGACTACATTTCAATCCCACAGGTTTATGCTGCTGGTCGGCTGGATCGAGACAGCGAAGGGTTGCTTCTTCTGACCTCTGACGGAAATTTCGTGCATGTGCTGACCGATCCTCGACACAAGCTACCGAAAACCTACTTGGTCCAAGTGGAAGACATTCCAGATGCGAAGAGTGTGGATCGATTGAGGAATGGGGTGCTAATTCAGGGAAAACAGACGAAACCGGCGAATGTAGAATTGCTGGGGTACGTGCCGGATCTCTGGCCACGGGAAATCCCGATTCGTTTTCGAAAGTCGGTTCCGACGGCTTGGTTACACATGGCGATCTCAGAAGGTATGAATCGTCAGATTCGACGGATGACTGCAGCAGTTGGGCACCCCACCTTGCGGGTAGTACGCATGGCCATCGGGCCGATCCATGTTGACTCGCTGTTGCCTGGTCAATGGAGACGACTTGAGCAGACAGAAATTCAAGCTGTTTTCGATATGACTAGGCCTTAAGAAGACGGAACGTCAACTTCATTCGTGGCCCCATTCCGAGATGCACTATGAACCATCTCGATAGCCCTGAGAATAAGGCGATCTGCCATTTTTGTTCTTGATCATCCGTGCTGTGATGGATACAATGGGCAACTTTTCCAGCAGTATTCTTGTGTCCTCCCCCTCGACCATTTTGAAATACCCTAACATGGAGATTAACCCAACATGGCGGTAACTCTTATTCTGGGTCTGTCACTCCTCGGACTGGCCATAGCATTTTTTTATTCTTCATCGACCCGAAAAATCCCCATCGATATGGGTATCGACGATCCCGCACTCAAGCAGCGTCTAGCTAAGATCCACTCGGCTATCGCCAATGGGGCCATGGCCTTCCTCAAGCAGGAATATAAATTCATGGCCATCTTTATGGTGGTCTTTGCGGCGATCATTGCGGTCCTCATTGATGACCATCAAACCGATTATGTGAACGAAGGCATTTATACCGCCATCGCGTTCATTGTTGGCGCGATCATTTCGATTCTTTCGGGTTTCATCGGCATGAAGATCGCGACGCAGGGCAATGTGCGTACCACGGTCTCAGCCAATAAATCCCTTTCCGAAGCGTTTAAGGTTGCGCTGCATTCGGGCTCCGTGATGGGCTTTGCGTTGGTCAGTCTGGCCTCCCTAGGACTACTTGGGGTGTATCTTCTGCTGGTGAATATCATGCCGGCTCAACTCCCGACGCACATTCTGATGGAAGTCATTGCCGGCTTCGGTCTCGGTGGGTCGTCTATTGCGTTATTTGCGCGCGTGGGTGGCGGTATTTTCACGAAAGCCGCTGATGTCGGTGCGGACTTGGTCGGTAAAGTTGAAGCGGGTATTCCTGAGGACGATCCGCGGAACCCTGCGGTGATTGCCGATAACGTTGGCGATAACGTCGGTGATGTGGCTGGGATGGGCGCCGACTTATTTGGTTCCTGCGCTGAAAGTACCTGCGCCGCTATGGTGATTAGCGCGGTGGCCTTTTCCGGTATGGTCGATGCGTTGCTGTATCCGATCGTCATCTCTGCTGTCGGGATCCCCGTGAGCTTTCTGACCTTGATGATGATCAAGGTCAACACCGAAGACCAAGTTGGTCCAGCGCTCAAAAAGATGCTGATCATCTCCAGTGCGTTGACGGCGGTGGTGATGTATTTCGTCACCAAGGCCATGGTCCCTGATTCCTTTCAAATTGGCGGTGAAACGTATACGGATCTGGCGGTGTA
>JAYWMS010000423.1:0-2797 GCA_035873215.1 Nitrospirota bacterium
CATGCGTCCTGTTGTATTTCGGATGAGTAACTTTCGAACTGAAAAAAGACCTACACTGAGTACGCACGTCTGTGTCGAAATGGAGTGAGAACCAACCTCAAAGATTATAGAGTTCCCACAACCCATCAATAGCCACTCCAAACAGTAAAGGCACAAGACGGTATGACCAGTTGTCGCTGATGGTTGGCGCAAGAAAACGAAGACTGTACTATCAAGTGTCCGTCGTGAACCATCGCAGGTGGGCAACTCACCCTAGGTAGTCCAAACCAAAAGAAGATGGCCGAGAATGATTGAGTGTGATGAATGATCACAAACCATAACCATGATGGGGTACTACGAATTGAACCTGGGTTCACAGATCCGCCACCTAAAAAAGCACCCTCAAATGAACCTTTTGATCACGAAGAAGGGCGCATGGTTATTTCCTGCACCAATACGGTCGTTATTTTGCCTTGATTCTAGGAAGAAATGGCCCGACAATGAAGGACAGAGGATTTCTCAACTAATTTTTACCGAAAATATCATTATTATGGAAAATACGCTTCGCATAGTCGTTGTGTTCGTCTGGTCCTTCTTTTTTGGGTTTTATTCATGGACGGCCTATCTTGATGACACCATGACTTCTTCCAGCAAAATCATGATTTTGGGTGGCCTTTTGGTTGTTCTCGCGGCATACCTAGCCATTGAACTGTATACACACAAGACAAAGTCACCCTCTCCTCTTGAAAAAGTACATCCCCCAATTTCTGCTGATGAACGAATTCTTCGACGCTTACATGCCGCTGCGGAGGCTGGAGGTTCCACGAAACCTTCAGCACCCCTCAAGCCGCGACCTACCGCTATCGCACCTACCAAGAACTAGCTGGGCGTGGCACAAACATGGCCGAGCCCTTCGGCCTTGCTCAGGATAAACTTTGTCGAAAGGTCCTCCAGCGGCATTCTTCGTGGAGGTTACCCCTAGACCGTGAGCTGCGTCGATCAAGATTATAAGTGTTTCTCCTTCACCTCAAGAAACACAAAAAGACCAGCAATGGGTTTGGATTTATTGATGGGCTTGAGCCAAGCCCTTGAGGGACAAGGCACGCTGTGGCGCTCGAATTAAGGCCTCTTCAAAATGGTGTCGGGCTGCCTCTATTCTGCCCACACTCAGAAGAACTTCACCAAGCAACTCATGCGAAGGCTTGGCGGGAAACGGTGGGCCATATTCAAAGGGAAGAGAGTCTTGCAGCGTTGCCGCTTCTTTGAGCAGCGATAAACCCTGATTGGTCTTGTTGTCCGCAAGCAGGATCATGGCGTCAAGTTCTTTGGCTACCACCATCGCTGACCGCATCTTGGCAGATAAGTTATCAGCCGATTCCTCTGCCATCCGGTCACGAATACTCCCCAACGCTCTTCGGGCCGTCGCGAAGTCTTGAGTATGCACGGCACTCAAGCCGATTGAAAAGAGTTCACTGATGGCCGCGGAAGGGCGAATTGTTGAACGGTCTTTCTCGACTCCCTTTGCATCCCAAGCTTGCGATTCAATCATATACATCGCACGCATAGAGGCACGATATCCCTGGATATGGCGTGACCCCGATGAACGAGCATCTTCTGTGACGATATCCAGCAATTTTTTCGCATCCGCGTATCGTCCCTGCTGCAGATAGCCATACATCAGCCAGTTCAAGACATGATACGAGCGATTCCCTACCCCTAACTCTTTGCGGCGTATGCGCTCTTCACTTGCTTTCCATGCCACCTCATTCGCTGTTACCACCTCAGCCCACATTCCCAGCGCCATAAAAATATGCGACGGCATGTGCTGAGCATGAGGCGCTGCGGAAGCCAGATCACTGTAAATTCTGGCTGCTTCCAACCCCTGGAAAGCATGTTGCGGATCATCATACGCATGGATCATGTAATGCACGGCACCAGGATGTCGGGGATTCTGATGATACACCAATTCTGCGATTGATCCTGCCTTCAGATAGGTGAGACCATCGCGTCCGCCTTGCCTTGAACCCAATATCGCTAGCGCATAAAACGCCTTGGCTTCAAGGTCGGTTGGATACTCCACAGCCATCGCTCCCATCGCGGCTTCATAGGCCTGATCACGAGTCTTCTTGTCACCATCACCATACAATCGTTCAATGGCTTCAAGATAGGCTTGCTCACGAGCCGTTGGAACGGTGGCCTGACGGGATTCCGTTGTTGGGCCAAGGCGCGCCAAGACCTCTCGAGCTGCCTTCAAATCTTGTTCACCCCAAAGAGGATGATTGTAAGTCATCGCTTCTCCCCAGTATGCCATCGCAAAGTCAGGAGCATTCTCTTGGGCCTGGCGAAAAGCTGCAGCTGCATCATCATATTCAAAATTGTGAAGCAGCAATACCCCACGAAGAAAATGCCGCTGCGCATCAGGAGACCCGGAGGTAGGGAACTCAATATCTCCTAGATCTGATTGCCGATTGGACCCCACTTGTACAAGTTCGATGTCCGGACGAGGGTCTGACACAAACCCCTTCCGATTCGGCATACGAATGGCCGGCAGGGTACGCTTGTTAACCACCATGTTTTCTGCAATCACTCCATTTCGGTACAACAGCCAGGCGACCACGGCATAGACCTGCGAGGAAGTTAACGACTGCGGCGCTGGATACGGCATGGCGCGATAGATATAATCAAACATGGTCGTGGCATAGGGCCAGTAGCTTCCGATGGTTTTCATGGCATGATGAGTTGAGAGCGTTCTTTGCCCACCGACTAAACGGGGGCTTGGGCCTTCGACTCCGGTCATGCCATGACAACCGGCACAACG
>JAYWMS010000451.1:0-3971 GCA_035873215.1 Nitrospirota bacterium
TGCAAACTCACTTACGTTTGGTTCACCTCCAAAGGCCGATGGAGGGTAAAGTGCATGTGGCTTCTTCCACCAAATAAGAAAAAACCCAAAAAGCAAGAGGCAAGGAAAAAAAATGACAAAATAGGTTAAATTTGACTGGACATCCCCGGTGGTGTTAAGCACTAAAACAACTCCAGCTGATTCGATAAACGATACAAATATCGCGACAATTCCTAGCGGACTTTTCACTAGGGAAACTATATCTTGGGAGGTTATTTGATCCATTTAAATTCTATTTAATAAACAAATTAATAAACAAAATCATTTGTTTTTGACACTAATTGTTGATGCCCCGAACCTTTAATTAAATCAAGAAACTACGCTCATTCATCTGGGAAGGTTTTTGAAATTTGGGTAATTAATCAAAATACATTCCTTTTGAATCTTTTTTAGGCGCCTTCGGCACGGCCGAAGACGGAAGCCGAATTCGACCTATAGGCGAGGACTGTTTGAGCGAAAGGGATTGTTGAAAAAGTCCGCCAGCGGCCTTGCTGGACGAAACTTTTTGAACAATCCCTAAAGCGAGTTCCGCAGCCATTTAATTCGGCTTGTGTCGCAGGGAACCCAACGGGCCGCGCCGGGTGCCAATGGTTTTGGGTACTTTTGCCGGAACAAAAGTACCTCGGCTGCGGGGACGACACCCCCGCTATTAATTAATTCTTAAACAACCCTTTCAGCAATTCCTTACCCACTTTTTCTGCGGCTTGGCCGAGGTCTTCTGCGGTCTCTCCGAGATCATCCAGCCCTTTGGGTATGAGGCGACCAGAAGTTGTTACCGCTTTGATGACGGCACCATACACGGCGTTAAAAATGGCAGCTGATGCTTCTTGAAAACTGGTGCCACCAGTCTCTTTCCCGATGTCGTGGAGTTCAATATCGGGCAACGTGACTTGAATGGTCGGTCCTTCCAATCCCATCAAGCTCAAATTTAACTGCGCATTCCTGACGATCACTCGATTAATTTGGACTTGCCGTTCTGTCTCGTCTTCAGAGTCTTCATCATCATTTGACTCCTCGGGGCTTTCATTCGGTGCCGGTTGGGTATTCCGTTTCACATTGTCTTGAATATCTCCGATATTAGAGCCCAGCAACGAGCCTTCGAATGTGATGACTGGTCCGTCAATGACCACTTCCTCGACAAGGATCTTGTCGGTGAGGACGGAATCACGATTCACTTTGATGTGCATGGTAGGAAGCGAAAAGGCAAAGGCGGTGTCATACCCCTTGGGATTCTTGATCACAAATTCTTCCAGGCTGGCCTGGATTCCGTTCTCTCCAGAAAGAAGAGAAATATCCACGTCTTCGATTGTGACCGGGACGCCTAGAATTTGCGGTCCCATCGTTTCGACACCGGCTTTGACTAACCCGTTTAATGACATGGCCATCACGATCAACGCGACAATGATGATGAACGAGATGAGCCCCAGAATCTTCAGGAATGATTTCATGTGAAAAAGTCCTTTACGTGTATTCGTGCCGCTATACGGATACTCTATTTGTTAAGATCGAGAGCGTTGTAAAACTTCCAGCATTTGATCATGAATCAGGCCATTGCTGGCCACCATTTTCTTGCCATAGATGGAATAGGGTTGTCCTTCGTAATTCGTCAGCTTTCCTCCCGCTTCCTGGAGGATGACGACTCCGGCTGCGGTGTCCCATGGATTGAGCTTCAACTCCCAAAATCCATCAAACCGCCCGCAGGCAACATAACACAGGTCTAAAGCGGCTGATCCGGTTCGTCGAACTCCTTGTGTGAGCAAGGTGAATCGACAAAATTCATCCAAATTATTCTCCAGGGTTTCCCGAATATCGTATCCAAAACCTGTGACCAACAGCGATTTTTCCAACTCGACTACGTGTGAAACCCGAATAGGGACTCCATTGCACGTGGCACCGGCACCGTACTCGGCGACGAACAATTCCGGCCGGGTTGGATCCAGCACGATTCCCAAGATACATTGATTTTGGAATTCCAATCCGATCGACACATTGTAGAAGGGAAAGCTATGGGCGAAATTGGTCGTCCCATCTAGGGGATCGATAATCCATTTGTATGGGGAGGGATGATCCGAATGCATCCCTTTTTCTTCTGCCAGGATTTGATGGGTAGGGTAGGCTTTCTGGATGAGGTTGACGATTGCGTGTTCTGATGCTTTATCAGCGTCGGTTACCAGACTCAAACGGGACTTATGCTCAATCTTGAAACCCGACTCCGCATATTTTTTCAGAATGTCGCCACCCACATGTGCCGCTTCTAAAGCGGTTTTTTTGAATGCTTGAATTTCAGCTGGGGCCGGCATCTCAATCATCGACATGTTCCTCATCCTACCATAGCGTAGGGGGGCTGTTGAATATCTCTTCTCACATGGTCCATACATGCCCAAGGGGAAATCGATAGTAGCAGCCGACGGGAATGGTCAAAAAAGTCCGTTCAGCAAGGCCGCAGCCCGTTTGACGCGCGGAGCGTACTCCCAGTACGTGAGCACGGCAAAAGGGCGAGAACGCTGCTGGCGGCTTTTTTCAACATTCCCCGTAGGAAAAAGACCAGATGGAGGGAACGCAGGAATGAGATGGGTTGAGTGGGCGCCCCGTGAGTTGTGCGCTTGACTTAACATCATTGCTCTTTATCTTTTAATCATATGGTCAATACAGGGATTTTTAACCTAGAAACGGCAGTTGGGCGCCAAAAAGACCCGTAAGATATTTGGGTGCCTCGTGAAAGAGAAAAAGTCGTGGTCGCCTTGGTGGTGATGAGACCTTTTTCTGTTTTGCGAGGTGCGTGAAGAGCTTGCGGGCACTTTGGTGATCCAACTGCTGTTTCTAGGTTTAAGAAAGGACTCCTATATGCCCACCAAGAAGAAGTCGGGAAAATCGAAAAGCAAATCTACGTCTACCAACCTTTCGTCTAAGACTAAACCCTCCAAGCCAAAGGCCAAGGCGACGAAACCTACTCCCAAAACTAGCCACTCGAAACGAAGTAAGCCTAAGGCATCCAAGAAGGCCACCACCAAAGCCTGGAGTTCTGTTTCGTCGGCGAAGAAAACAAAAGCCCCAGCTTCTTCAAAAAAGGCGAAACCCTCTTCGTCCGTGTCCCGCAAAAAGACCGGACAGTCTGTGAATGCCAGACTGTCAAAAGGTTCGGGGGAGGCATGCTTGTCGACCCAGGATCGGTACAATGTTGGCGGGCTGTGTGCGTGTGTGATCGATACCAACACGAAAGAGGGCCAAGGTCGCCTTCAACGGCTGCTCAAACATCTGGATTTGTCAAAGATTGATCAGGTCAATCTCATGCGAGTCTCCCAAGGGGTTCGAATTCCTAAACTCTTTGCCGATGGCTGGACAGAACGGGGGATTCGTCAGAACGTTCTTGAAAGCCTAAAGCAGTTTGCCAAAGCAGATGACCCCTCAGGCAAACAGTGGAAGGCTGACCTTCAGGAGTTAGGGCGGTTATTGGGGGATTGAGGTTTCGGAGGTCGGTGCTTCAATGGGCTCAGCGCGAACGTGCGGGATGGGTAGTTTTGGAAGCAGGGTGTTCAAAAAGGTTCGTCCAGCAAGGCCGCAGCCCTTTTGTCACGGGGAGCGTACTCCCAGTACGTGAGCACGGCAAAAGGGCGAGAACGCTGCTGGCGGCTCCTTCGACTCGGCTCAGGACATGTTTTTTCAACACCCTGCTAAAGTTCGCGGCGACCTTCAATGGACTTCGTCAACGTCACTTCGTCGGCATACTCAATATCCATCCCCACGGGAATCCCATAAGCAATCCGTGAGACTTTGACGCCGAAGGGTTTGAGCAGCTTCGTGAGATAAATCGCCGTCGCTTCGCCTTCAATCGTGGGGTTAGTCGCCACGATCACTTCTTCCACCTCGCCATCTTTGACCCGCAACTCCAATTCCTTCGCACGAATATCGGAAGGCCCGACTCCATCTAATGG
>JAYWMS010000463.1:0-3951 GCA_035873215.1 Nitrospirota bacterium
CTTACCTGCCATATGGAAATGGTCTCACTCTGCAAATACTTTTGGTTGGGAGATTCTTCTGGCTATGGGTCACACACTATTCATTCGGATATTCCGGCTTTTTCTGAAGGTTCATGGAAGAGTGACAGGTAGTGAGACAGTTGAAAATTATCATAAATACCAGATAAACGGATCGTTAATTCGGTGGCAATCTTGAACTGTCAGGATGTCGAAGGGGTGGGCCGAAATTTTGCTTCCTCTTGTGGTTGTCGTTATTTTGTCAGTTCAGGTATACAAGTGATATGAAGATTAAATCCAAGAATTTCACTGTTCATGGCGAATCCTTTTGTCCAAAATCTTCATTCTTTATAGTCCTGCTTGTTTTTGGTCTTTGGATCAGCCCAAGTGCTCTGTTTGCGGTCCAGGATCAAGAAGAGCCTCCACCGGATCTGGATCAACATATAGCGGGCATTGCTAGGTTAGCTGAACCCTCCCCACTCGTGACCATTCATGAGGGATGGTTTTTAATGGGCACGGTGCGAAAGTATGGAGATCCCTTCGGATTGGAAACACAGTATGACGATACTGAGTTTCCGCAGCGGCGAATATGGCTAGATGCATTCATCATCGATCGTGATGAGGTAACATTAGGGGAATATTTGGCGTTTCTGCGCCAGCAAGGGCGACCTGTTCCAGGTGAGTTGCGGGAATTAATCTGGCATTTAATTTCGGTGCATTTTTTGCCTGATTATGTCATGGCGCGTTGGCCTGCGATGTTTGTGACGTGGCAAGAAGCCAAGGAATCCTGCCAGCAACAAGGCAAACGTCTTCCGACTGAAGCAGAATGGGAAAAGGCTGCGCGTGGTCCCAAGGGTAATATATTTCCCTGGGGCGGTCGGGTTCCCAATGATGATCTGGCCGTCTCAGGCCTTCATCATGTTCATCAAATTCCGCTCCTGGCCGCGGTGGATAGTTTTGAAGAAGGCAGGAGCCCTTATGGTTTGAGCCACATGGCCGGGAATGTGCGTGAATGGGTGAATGACTGGTTTGGTGCTGATTACTATCCTCGAATGCCGGCACGCAATCCTAAAGGACCGGAAGTAGGGCGTTACAAAAGCGTCCGCGGCGGGTCATGGCGAAGTCGCCCCCAGTTGTTACGGACGGCAACTCGGAATGGGGCGTATGCGGCGACGCGCTCACATAACATCGGGTTTCGATGTGCTGGGTCTGCTCCTGAATCCGTGAACCGTCAACCGTAACGTGTTTGCAAAATTCCTGAAATCTTGCTTGGGGCATCCTTGTTTAGGGTCTAAGGTTTTCCCCTTACAGTTCACGGTTTTCTTCCCTGCGGAACCTGAACCTTCAGGTTGTCAATCAACCGCACCTTACCTAAACAAATCGCACCAAGCAGTACGACTTGTCCCGTGATTTTTGTGAGTGGTTCCAACGTTTGTGAATTGCATATCGCAATATAGTCAATGGTTGCTGAAGTCGTTCGGGTCAGTCGTGTGATGATGGCCCTTTCGATTCCACGCTTTTGACGTATTCCCTGTCTGATCATTTGCGCACCATGTCGGAGCGTCTGATAGAGTTGTGCAGCCTCTGTGCGTTGCCTAGTGGTCAGGTAGCGATTGCGTGAACTGGATGCCAATCCATCGGATTCGCGTATCGTTGGGCATCCAACAATCCTTACATTCAGATTCAAATCCTTCACCAGTTGCTTGACGACTAGAAATTGTTGGTAATCCTTCTGTCCAAAAAATGCATGATTCGGAAGTACGAGTATCAACAGCTTAGTGACTATCGTGGTCACTCCCAGAAAATGTTGGGGTCGTCTTTCACCTTCCCAGCGTGTGGTCAACAGACTGATCCTCACTGAGGTTTGAAAGTCTGTGGGGTATAATTCGTGAGGTTTGGGGATGAACAAGAGGTCCACGCCTTCCTGGAGGCACATGGATTGATCTGTGGCGAGTGTGCGCGGATAGCAGTGAAAATCTTCAGATGGTCCGAATTGGAGGGGATTGACAAAGATGCTTGCAACAACGGTGTCACTTGTCTTCCGTGCTCGTTGAAGCAGTGAGCGATGCCCTTCGTGCAGGGCTCCAAGGGTTGGGACAAACCCGATGGTCCCTCCTTTCAATTGATGGTTTCGCCTCCAGACTTGTAACGCTCGAATAGAATGAATGATCTGCATCAGCGTGGAAATGAAGGTGGGCACGTTGGACGATTTGGATAGCATGAACCTGGCACAACATCCAATTTTTGTACTTGAGAGGAATCCCTGACCTGGTCAAATAGTTCGCGCATCGAGGTGTTCAAAACAGGATGGTTCCATGCCGGATCGAGTTCGATCATTGGAGTGAGGATAAACCGACGCAGGTGGAGGCGTGGGTGGGGGATTGTCAGGTGGGGTTGGTGAATCGTGTGTTGACCGAAAAAGAGTATATCCAGGTCCATAGTTCGAGGACCTTGACGATTCTCGGCGTCCCGTCCCAAGCCACGCTCGGTTTCTTGGCATAAATCAAAGAGCTGTTGAGCGTGCAATTGAGTATCCAGTCGTACGACTCCATTATAAAACCATGTGAGCCCCAGGAGCTGTGCTGACCCAACCGGCTCAGTTTCATAATAGGATGATCGGCCGGTGACAGTCGTGTGTGGAAGGAGATTCAAAAGCGCAAGTGCTCGATCACAAAAATCATGACGATCACCCACGTTCGAACCAATGCTGATATAGACCGTCTCCACTTTCACCTCTTTCCCATCTTGGGGCTGTTGAAAGAGCCTAGGTCTGAGCCTTTTAGCCAGGCTCAGGATAACGAGAAGCCGCCATGATTTTTAAAACCTGTCAATAGTGCACAATGGGTCTGTCATCTACCAGCCAATTTTTTTGAGACGGTCGACCGCTTCCCCTAATCGATCCTTTCCCGTGGTGATGGTCATGCGAATATACCCCTCCCCTGGACTTCCAAAACCATTGCCTGGTGTCGTGACGATGCCGGCTTTCTCTAAAAGGTGTGCTGTGAATGACGCAGAAGTATATCCCTTGGGGACTTCAATCCAGACATAAAAAGCGGCAGACGGTGTTTGAAATTGGAGCCCTAGGTTTTTTAAGCCGGCCACCAGAATGTCCCGCCGTTCCTGGTAGATAGCTCGGAGGCCATTTGTCAATTGTTCGTCGGATTCCAGGGCTGTGATGCCAGCCTCTTGAATGGCCTGAAACACTCCGGAATCAATATTGCTTTTCACTTTTCCCAATCCCGCGATGACTTCTGCGCGACCGACAGCAAAGCCGAGACGCCACCCGGTCATGTTGTAGGTTTTGGATAAAGAGTGAAACTCTATGCCCACATCCTTAGCACCTTCAGCTTCAAGGAAACTGGGAGGACGTTTCCCATCGTAATAAATTTCTGAGTATGCGGCATCATGGCAAATGATAATGTGATGCTCTTTGGCACAATCAATGGCACGTTTGAAGAATGTCGTATCTGCGATGACCGACGTGGGATTATTCGGAGAATTTAAAAACATCAGTTTCGCTTTTTTAAGAACATCTTTGGGGATTGCATCAAAATCGGGAAGGAATCCGTTTTTTTTGACGAGCGGCATTTCATAGGCGGTGCCCCCGGCGAAACTCGCGGCCACCGGATATACCGGGTATCCAGGACTCGGTACGAGGACGACATCTTCTGGATCAATAAACGCCATCGGCACATGGCCAATGCCTTCTTTCGAGCCAATTAACGTCACCACGTCAGACTTGGGATCGGCGGTCACATTAAATCGTCGTTTATACCAATCGGCGACGGCTGTACGAAACGACAACATACCGCTCGATGACGGATATTGATGATGCTGTGGTTTGGTCACCGCCTCCTGCATGGCCTTGATAATCGGTTCAGGGGTGGGCAGGTCAGGATCGCCAATACCTAAATTAATGATATCCACGCCACGAGCCACGGCGGCTTGTTTCAT
>JAYWMS010000136.1:0-2802 GCA_035873215.1 Nitrospirota bacterium
AATCGACCGGATTCACCCCGGCTGCCTTCACCTGAATGAGAACATCCTGAGCACCAACGGCAGGAACTGGCAAATCCAACAACAGCAATTTGTCTCGTCCGCCAAACTCTTCAATGGCTATCCCCTTCATCGACCACCTCCTTCATCCACCATATCCTGATCAGCAGAAGAATCATGACGTATTCCGCTGTCCCAGTCCACTCTTTGTATCATGAATAGACCTGTTGGGAATGTTGAAAAAATCCGCCAGCGGCGTTCTCGCCCATTTGCCGTGCTCACGTACTGGGAGTACGCTCCGCGCGTCAAACGGGCTGCGGCCTTGCTGGACGGACTTTTTTGACCATTCCCCTCGGCTCCTGATATCAATTTCATCTAGGATATGTATGGGCCATGTGAGAGAAATATTCAACAGGCCTCTGTTGAAAAAGTCTGTCCTGTGTCCTTCGGCCTTTCTCAGGATAAACTTCGTCGAAGGGTCCGTTACTGGGGTTCTGTTGAGACCTTTTCGGTGAACAAAAAAAAGATCGGTTAGGAATACAAAAGCACGCTTAAAGGAGTATCAATGCCACCATGGTTTGGGGACGAGAAGGGGATAAAAAGTCTGTAGGCTAGCAGGGAACAAAGAGATATGAACGCAGTTGATAAACTTTTTAACACTCCCTAAAACGATGAAGGCGGTGAAGGCATCGGCGGTCGCTCTAGATCGTTCAAGAAAAAGTACGTCCGGGCCGCGCGATCAAGCAATTGAATATTAAGTGTCGGGGCAACGCCATTAAATTTAGCAATACTAAGAATGTGATCAACAAGATCGCGGGGATGGCAACTGCGCAATTGGATCCGATGCTTTTGATAGACATTGCGAAAGAGATAGTCCATCGCACTGGGGTCAAAGGGAACCTGTCGGGCATGACAAATGCTCTGGAAGATTCGTGAATAGTCTTCCGGGGATGGATCTCCCACATAGATTTTATTGCGAATACGCCGGAGAAACGCTTCATCTGCTAATTTGCTGGGTTCCAAGTTTGTGGCAAAAATCACGATGGAATCAAATGGAATTTGGAATACCTTTCCGGTATGCAAGGTCAGATAATCAACACGCTTTTCCAGCGGCACAATCCACCTGTTGAGCAAATCGCGAGGGCGCACGAGCTGACGCCCGAAATCGTCGATCAGAAACACCCCACCGTTGGCTTTGATATGGGGAGGAGCTTGATAAAATTTTGCTGAGGTGTTGAAGGTGAGATCCAACATCGACAGCGTCAATTCTCCACCCGAGAATTCGATCGGTCGCTTGCAGGGAATCCATCGTGTATCGTAGTCGGCTTTGACCCCAATTCCCGGTCGGGTCGATTCAACGATGTAATCAACTTTTTTATGGGTCAACGGATCATACACTTGGATAATCTGATGATCGACCTCGATCGCATAGGGAACAAAAATGTCGCCACCGGCCACTTGACCAAGCATTTTGCCGATGGCTTCAGCAACGACAGTCTTCCCATTCCCTGGAGGACCGTACAGAAATATCGCCCACCCAGAATTGACGGCTTCACCAATCTGCTCAACATAGTCTGGAGAATGCACTAAATGCTGGGTTGCCCACTCGACAGTCTGGCGATCCACACGAATTTCAGAGACGGGTTGTCGACGAACCATGTCGCCATATTGGCTAATCGGCACGGGAGCCGGCCCGACATAGCGGTTGACTTCTAAATATGTTTGCGCGCGCAGACGGCCAGCATCGGTGAGCATATATCGATATAGGACTCCCAGGGGTTCCCCATGACCTCGAACTTCAGCCAATTTTTCCCGTTGAAGAATCCCAAACAATTCTTTCATCACCGGAAAGGATAACTTCAAAAGATCTCCTGCGGAGGCTTCCGTTAACTCTCCAACCGTATAAAGCGTCTTCACCAATAATTGGATTAACAATTCCGTTGGTAATCCAGTCTCCTCCACTGACGAGGGAGCTGGCGGAAATGTAAGAGAAGAAGGCGGGGGAGTTAACTTTGACGAAGGGTCAGGAGGAGTTGGACGGCTGGCCTGTTCGACACCTTCCAACCTCCTCAGAATTGAGGGGGGCGGATCTTGGACCGCTGAAGTAGCCTGTGTATGTTGTGGAGCCCTACTAGCAGGCGGTTCTTCCGGCTTTTGGTCTTTTTTCCCGAATTTGCCCAAAAACATCTCAGATCCTCCCTCCCATGTGATCCATGCTCACTCACTATGTCGGTAAACGCCGCCAATCATTGATGGGAATGTTGGAAAATGGCGTCAGCGGCGTTCTCGGCCCTTTGCCGTGCTCTCGTACTGGCTGTACGCTCCGCTCGTCAAAACGCCTGCGGCCTTGCTGAGCACGCCTTTTTGAACATCCCTGTTGCTCTTAGCGATTCGTCACATGAGGACAATAGATTAGAGTTTTGAAAATATTCCAAAACATTCCACAGTGGTTGGTAAGACCTCGCGATCTCCATGGACTTAACTTTTCCAAATGACTATCCTGAAGGCACATATTGAGCTGATGGTTAGCTCTCCAATCCAGTTTTTCTTCTCCATTGAAACATCATCGATTCCAATTTCCGCCCAAATCCATCGTGAACACTCTCTGCTTGGTTTGTGTCATTCTCCTTTTCAGCTGCACAGCTCCTTCTTCAGATACCATACGATTCGGTTTAGCCAGCGCGCCAACAAACTTTGATCCACGATTTGCCACAGACGCGACCTCTTCACGAATCAATCGCCTCCTCTACGAACGATTGATTGACTTCGATGAGACTTTTCACCCCATTCCCTCCCTGGCCGAAT
>JAYWMS010000142.1:0-2222 GCA_035873215.1 Nitrospirota bacterium
TGTCTTGTGTTCCCGGATTGCCTAGAGCATCCTAATTAATGCTTCGACTCATTGCCAAATTGCTCGCCGTCCTGAATTCCGAAACGAACCCCGCACAAATTTCGCTGGGGTTTTGTTTTGCGATGATCGTCGGGCTTACCCCGTTGGTGAGTCTCCATAATGTAGTCGTCCTTCTCCTGATCCTGGTGCTCCGCGTCAATCTCTCGGCTTTTTTGTTGGGGTTGGCTGTATTTTCCGGGGTGGCCATTCTGCTCGACCCAATATTTCATTGGAATGGTTTGCAGATTCTCACGATGCCATCGCTAGAAGGCCTGTGGACCTCGATGTATAACTGTCCGGTCGGGCGGCTGTCGCGCTTCAACAATACCATGGTGATGGGAAGCCTGGTGTTTTCGTTGATCCTGTTCATCCCGATGTATTTCCTGTCCAATAGCCTCATTGCGCGCTATCGTGCCCATGTGTTGGCCTGGATTCAAAAGTCGCGGTTCATGCAATTATTCAAAGCCAGCAAGCTGTATCAAATCTATCAATCTCTTCCCACCTTTGGGGGTGGGTGATGGCTGACCAGAAATCTGGAGTGATTCGCTGGTGGGGGCTGGGAGTTTTCGCGGTCCTTGTCCTGGCCATTGTCCTCGTGTGGCTGTTGGTCGTGGATCGCTTGGTCAAGCAGGTGATTGAAGACGAAGGCACAGAGGCTGTTGGGGCAAAAGTGGAATTGGAGGATGCGGATTTGACCTTGTTCCCCACGGGGTTGACGCTGACACGCCTTCAGGTCACCAACCCTGATGAACCGATGACCAACGCAGTCGAAATCGCCAGCCTGACGATGACGCTGGATGGGATGCCGTTACTAGGTCGCAAGGTCATCATCGAAGAGATGGGTGTGGATGGCGTTCAGTTTGGGACGACCCGGGCCACCTCAGGAGCGATCGATGATAGGGCGCAACGACGTGCCGCTGGTGATTCCACCGAAGAGGAAGATTCGACGTTTACGTTGCCTCCGTTGGAGGTGCCGAATGTCCAGCAGATATTGGAACAGGAAGACCTCGAAACACTGAAGTTGATTGAAACGATTCAAACGGATGTTCAACGGGAACGCGAAGTGTGGAAACAACGAATGGAGACGTTGCCCGGAAAAGAAGAATTTGCCAAGTATCAAGCACGAGTGAAGGGATTGAAGAATTCCACAAAAGGCGGGGTCGGTGGGATTTTGGGCGGTGTGGAAGAAGTCAAAGCTATTCAGAAAGAAATAGAGGTGGACCTTGCCAATTTGAAGACAGCTAAGAAAGAGTTCAAGGACAAGTTGGCCCTGTTGAAGCAGCGCCTCGCTCAGGTAAAGACAGCCCCTAAACGAGATATGCAACGATTGAAAGAGAAATATAGTTTGTCGCCCCAAGGTCTGGCGAATCTGGGGCAGACTCTTTTAGGCAAACAGATTGGCGCAAAGATGAAAGAGGTAGCTGGTTGGTATGCGATGCTCCAGCCGTATCTCACAAGCGTTGATACCGGAAGTGGTGGCCCCCAAGGGGCAGATGCAACTTCTGCCAGAGGTGAGGGCGTGGATATTCGGTTTAAAGAAACGCGTCCCGTTCCCGACTTTCTCATTCGCCTGGCCAACGTGTCTTTGCTCTTAGACATTGGTGAAATCAGCGGAAAGATTGAAAACATCACACCAGATCAGGCCACGCTTGGCACGCCATTGACCTATGCGTTTGCCGGCGAACAGTTGAAGGACTTGAACACGGTGACGATTCAGGGTGAGTTGGATCATCGTCAGCCTAATCAGCCCAAAGATACGATGGCCTTCCAAGCACATGGGTATCGTCTGCAATCGGTCGCCATCTCGAAACAAGCCGATTGGCCTGTGACGTTGACTGAAGGATTTGCGGATGTGATGGTTGATGCCACGTTGGCCGGCCAAGCGATTACGGCGACTGGGACGAGTGAGTTGTCTGGTCTGAAAGTTCATGCGGGCAAACCGAATGATTCCAATCCACTGACGAAAGCGCTCAGTAGCGCGGTATCTGATATTTCAGTATTGTCCGTCCAGGCAGATGTGACCGGCACGATTGAACAGTATGAGGTGCAGGTTCGTTCGGAACTTGATCGAATATTGAAAGAGGCTGCCGGGAAAATGGTGAAAAACTTAGCATCGAGTTTTGGCAAAGATCTGCAATCGGCGATTTCGGCTAAGGTTTCTGAGCCGCTCAAAGCACTAACGG
>JAYWMS010000145.1:0-3825 GCA_035873215.1 Nitrospirota bacterium
CGATCCAACCCAGGGGTGCCAAGACACCCCTTTCCACGGGAAAGGCCGCAGGCCCGTTGGCGCGCGCGGAGCGTACACGTAGTACGTGAGCACGAAAACGGGACGAGAACGCCGTTGGCGGACCCTTCGACGAAGTTTATCCTGAGCTAGGCCGAAGGGCTCAGGCCAGGATTTTTCAACAACCCCCCAATGGGTTGAGACTGTTGCTTCCCTCGGATATCTGTTAGAATCCATAACATTATAGACCACTCGGGGGAAGCCGGAATAAACATGGCTCCTTCAACCTATGGATTCTAATTGAGGTGATCGAGTGAATTCTGTCGCAACAGTGGAAATTCCTATATCGGCCTATGAAGGCTGTTCCGCAGATGAGCTGTTTCAAAGAATAACCGCAGCCAAAAAAGCGCTGGGAGAGCAGGTCCTGTTGTTGGGCCACAACTATCAGCGCGATGACGTCATCGTGCATGCCGACCTACGGGGCGATTCCCTGCTCCTCTCAAAACTGGCTGCCGAACGATCCAGTCATCCGTACGTCGTGTTCTGCGGTGTGCACTTTATGGCTGAACCCGCGGATATATTAAGTCGGTCCAATCAAACCGTGATCTTGCCGGATCTGGCCGCAGGCTGTTCGATGGCCGACATGGCAGCGATCGAACAGGTGGATCAGTGCTGGGAAGAGCTGGGCCGAGTGTTGCCGGTGGAAGAGTCCGTCATGCCTGCTGTGTATGTGAATTCTGCCGCAATACTCAAAGCTTTTTGTGGCGAACATGGCGGGATTACTTGTACCTCGTCCAATGCAAAAGCGGTCATGGAGTGGTGCTGGCAACGCCGCGAAAAAATTCTGTTTTTCCCAGATGAGCATTTGGGTCGAAATGTGGCTAATACCATGGGCATGCCCCGAGAGCAGATGATTGTTTGGGACCCGTATCAGCCATACGGGGGGAACACCAAGGAGGCCATTCTCAAAGCCCGACTCATTCTATGGAAAGGGCATTGCAGCGTACATCAGATGTTTCAAGCAACCCATGTCGAGTACTTTAAAAAAACATATCCCCGCATCAAGATTATCGTACATCCCGAGTGCCACGAAGATGTCGTGAATCAAGCGGACTTGGTAGGGTCGACCGAATTCATCATCCGGACAGTCAAAAGCGCCCCGGCTGGCACGATATGGGGGGTGGGCACTGAATTGAATCTGGTCAATCGCTTAAAACAGGAAGAAATCGACAAACAAATCTTTTTCCTGTCGCCCACGGTGTGTCGTTGCGCCACCATGTATCGGATTGATGGTGCACACCTGTGCTGGAGTATGGAAAATCTGGCTCAAGGCATCGTCGTGAATCAGATCTCTGTCCCGGATGATGAAAAGATCATGGCACGAATCGCACTGGATCGCATGATGGCGGTGAGTTAGCGACCATAGGGTTAGTGATTGCCGGGGCAAACTCCGGCGAGAGTGCCTTCCTCAAAACGACCAATCCAATAACCTCAGGAATCATGGAATACAAGTCCACCCTCAATCTGCCGCAGACTGATTTTCCGATGAAAGCCAACCTGCCGCAAAGGGAACCGGAATTTCTCGCGCGATGGGCTGAGGAAAAATTGTATCAGCGCATCCAGGAATCCCGGAGCGGGAAACCGCTGTATGTGCTACACGATGGGCCGCCATATGCGAATGGACACATTCACATTGGGCATGCGCTCAATAAGATCCTGAAAGATATCATCGTGAAATCCAAAACGATGGAAGGGTTTCTCGTACCATATACTCCAGGATGGGATTGCCACGGGTTACCCATTGAGCATCAGGTCACCAAACAATTGGGGTCCAAGAAAAAAGACACCAGTCCCACGGAATTACGACGGTTGTGTCGCGAATACGCGGAGAAGTTCTACAAGATCCAACGAGAAGAATTTCAGAGACTGGGGGTGTTGGGTGATTGGGAGCATCCCTACCTGACAATGGACACCAGCTATGAAGCGACGATCATCAGAGAATTCGGAAAATTCGTCGAGCAGGGCGGGGTCTATAAAGGGTTGAAACCGGTACTGTGGTGCACGCATGACCAAACCGCCTTGGCCGAAGCCGAAGTGGAATATGAGGACCACACGTCCCCGTCAATTTACGTCAAGTTCCCGATCCCACAAGAGAGTGCCAAAACCGAATTGCATTCTCGATTTGGATTCACACTCGATCCATCCGTGACCAAGGTCGCGGTGGTGATTTGGACGACGACCCCGTGGACACTTCCCGCCAATCAGGCGGTGGCCCTACACCCGGAGATCGAGTATGCCTTTGTGCAGGTGGAAAACGAAGTGTGGATCGTCGCAGAAAAGCTGCTCGACCAAATGGCGAAGGCCTGCAAACTGTCCGGCGTCAAAGTCTTAAAAACCGCCCAAGGCAAAGGCGGGTTTGAAGGTCTGTTGTGTCAGCGGCCATTATCACAAGGGTTGTCCCCGGTGTTATTAGGCGACTTTGTGACTCTGGAGCAGGGGACAGGATGTGTACATATTGCTCCCGGCCATGGGATGGAAGACTACCTGCTCGCGCTCAAATACAACGCCGCTCACAACACAAACGTGTTGCCCCAGCCATTAGAAGTGCTGGTTCCCGTTGATGATCGAGGAAGGTTTAAAGAAGACGTGGCCGAGTTTGCTGGACAACCTGTACTCAAGGCCAATCCGGCACTTGTCGAGAAATTGCAAACCTTAGGCGTACTCCTCGGGCATGAGTCGCTCAGGCATTCCTATCCCCATTGTTGGCGATGCAAGAATCCCGTGATTTTCCGAGCGACGCAGCAATGGTTTGTGTCCATGGAAAAGGGACAATTGCGGGAACGCGCGATGAAAGAAATCAAACAAGTCCAATGGATCCCCGAACGGGGTCAAGATCGAATTCATGGAATGATTGCCAATCGCCCCGACTGGTGTCTGTCTCGTCAACGGAAATGGGGCACCCCCATTCCCGGATTTACCTGTACGGAATGCCAGGCAACGTTGGCGGAGGCCAAAGTCATCGCGCATATCGCGGATCTTGTAGAAAAACACGGAGCGGATATCTGGTTCGAAAAAACCGCGGAAGAATTACTGCCCAAAGGAACAACCTGTGCCGCGTGCCGAAGCACATCGTTTAAGAAGGAACAGGACATTCTAGATGTGTGGTTCGAATCGGGGGTGAGCCATGCGGCCGTCGTGAAAGCACATGAGGGATGGTGGCCGGCCAACTTGTACCTGGAGGGCTCGGACCAACATCGTGGCTGGTTTCACAGTGCCTTACTTGCCTCCGTCACCACGGATGGAAAGGCGCCCTATCGCGCAGTACTCACCCATGGGTTTGTGGTGGATGGCGAAGGCAAGAAAATGTCCAAGTCCGCCGGGAATGTGGTGGCTCCCCAGGATATCATCAAGCAGTACGGCGCGGAAATTCTCCGACTCTGGGTGGCGGCGCAAGACTACCAGGAAGACCTCCGTATCTCCCCGCAAATCATCAAACAATTGGCCGAGGCCTACCGCAAGGTGCGCAATACCTGTCGCTATATGTTGAGCAACATGTACGACTATGATCCAGCCGTGCATACGCGCCCTGTTGCCGAACTTCCGGAGCTGGACCGCTGGGCATTGATTCGGCTCAATAAACTCATAGGCAACGTCCGACAGGGGTACGAGAAATTTGATTTTCGCCAGATCATTCATGAACTGGATTACTTTTGCAGTGTGGATATGAGTTCAACGTATCTCGATATTTTGAAAGATCGGCTATACACTTTTCCCAAAGATTCGCCATTACGACGCGGCTCGCAAATGGTCTTGGCCAAAACCGTGGTG
>JAYWMS010000054.1:0-3147 GCA_035873215.1 Nitrospirota bacterium
AAATCGTTGGGGTGGTCCACGCGATTATTCAAACGGAAACGA
The DNA here is from genome assembly GCA_035873215.1 of Nitrospirota bacterium. Lineage (GTDB taxonomy): Bacteria > Nitrospirota > Nitrospiria > Nitrospirales > UBA8639 > JAYWMS01. The sequence goes on from JAYWMS010000054.1 coordinate 43, forward strand.
CTGAGAGTGATCGTCGTTGTAGCCGATTTGCCTTTGCCGTGCCAGGCGCTCTGGTTCAAAAAATCATCACCGCTTTGATTCAAGGATCCTCCTTAAAATTTTCTACCCTGGGTATTCAACTCACCACCAGACAAGAAAATCATCAATGGAAGGTGGCCGTCGCGAAAGCAAGGGGTCCTGCGCAAACCGGTGGAGTTCGGAAGGGTGATGTCATCCTATCGATAGAAAATTACCCGATTCATACACCAGCTGAACTGAAAACTTTTTTGCTTGAACAAACAACGCCGGGGCAGAGAATCACCCTACAAATCCAACGGGGAAAGATTCAACACGCGCTTCTCATCACATTGGGAGGGCTCTAGGGGGCGGACAAACCGGAACACACTCCCCCTTCCCTAATACCAAATCCAAATTTCCTCCCTTCTTCAACCAACGCATATGGTTGCTCGAAATTTTTGCAGTGATCGTCCACAATTAAGTTCCTGACTGACAAATCCGATAACAAGGAAAGACAAATACCCGTATTATGAAAAATGTAAAAAGTACTCCATGATTCAAATGCCTAGAGCATAACGTGCAGACCACGACCAGCAAATATACCCCCGCCAAGATTCAAGAACGCCTCCGAACAACGGAAGATGAGCTTCCTATCCTGCGACAAACTTGCCGGAGTATTCTCGACCGAACGGCTGATGAGGCCTCAAGCGCGAGCGACATCAGCGACATCATCATGCGAGATCAATCATTGCTGGCAAAAGTCATCAAGCTGGCCAACAGTGCCATGTATCTCACACGAACGCCTGTGACAACGGCCATTCAAGCCGTGACAACCGTAGGTTTCGACGTCATTCGCGCCGTGGCCATCGGCGCGGAATTTGTCGAGGCTGCAGAAAAACGTGGTGGGAATTCCCGCGACCTGAAGTGCCTGTTAGCACGAGCCTTAGTTTCAGCAACGATGGCACTCGAAGTGGGCGAAGCGATTCGATATCCGAAAACGGAACATCTTTTTACCAGTACGATGCTATATTCCTTAGGGGATCTCGTCTTTGCCAATTACTTCCCGGAAATCTATCGCGAGCTTGAACAAGTTCGCAATTCGGAACCAGAGCGCCTCGCCTCATTGGAACTCGATCTGCTGGGAAAACCACTTCGCAGTCTCGCTGCTACCATGGCCAAGCAATGGGGCTTGCCAAGCAACATCACAAGCGTCATTGAAGCGAAGCCGAATCTGTCCACCCATTCATGGGAAGGACCTCAACAACGGTTAGAAGGTCTGGTCTATGGTGTGAATGAATTAAGTCGGTGTCTGTTGTCACCCCCGACCAAACCCATTCAAGATGCGCTTCGCCGAATCTTAAAACATATCTCCACAGGGCTCGAACTCCCCATGCCCACACTTGAAACCATCATGATTCGAGCCTTCAGAAAAGCGGCACAATTCTCTGATACGGTTAAGATAGAAAAAGATTTTTTTGTTCCTGATGTCAGTTGGGGAACGGTCCGTCCACCAAGTCCACATATTCCCTTCATCAAAGCCATTTGGAAAGCTTCCGATGTTGAGGGGTACGTCTCAGCGGCTAACAGGGGTAATTTATCGGAGACGGCATCTTCCGCCTCGACGAGCGGGAGTCGAAGGCCACCCGAGACGGATCTGCTCGAATGGCTTCAGGAATTCAGTTTGCGTGCTCTATCAACCACTGATCCGAATCGGATATTAAATTGGGCGGCTGAAGGACTCCATCATGAAGGCAAATTTGAGCGTGTGGTTCTAACTGTGCTCGCCCCCGCACATGGCATGATCGAACCACGAGTCGGCTATGGCGAGCATGTCCACGACTTGTTGCCGTTATTTCGCACCCCGTTTAACACCCATCATATCGTGGCAAGGCTCAGCAAGCATTGCGAACCCATGCGAATGGATAATCTTCGCACCGACATTGATATCGGACAAGTGCCGCAGGAATTCTTGCAGAAGTGGGGAGAAGGCCCTTGCCTCTTTGGCCCGTTGTTTGCCAAAGCACAACCCGTGGGACTCCTGGTCGCCGATCATGGCATCTCTAAGCGACCAATCTCTCAATCGGACTATGCCACGTTTGTCATGGTCTTAGCCCAAATCAATGCCAATTTGGCAAGATTATCGATTTAACCAAACACCGATACAACCTGTCACTCAAGAGCATTCATATCTCCGACAAATTCATCCACACGATCAACAAACCATAATCCTTCCGAACCTTTGAGCAACGAATAGAGTTCATTCTTCACATCCGTCTCCATCCAGGAAGATACACGCACTCTTATATTCACACGCGCTTCGTCGCCGCGAATATCCTCATGGACCACATGCCCTTTCCCATAACGCATCTGCAACCCTCGAAGTAGCGGCGCTTGCGTGTCGATCCACTGTTCCTTCGAAACACCTTGACGAAACGAGAGTGTGGTCATATTGGCCGCCCGATCCAAATTGTTGGGGAAAACCGTCTGCCACAAGTGGACCACCTCGCCAGGAGTCAACGGCGCTTCCTGTGCCAATGAAGCTGCTGCTGGCAACACACAAAGGGTAATGGCAAGACCTATGATCCTATGTATAGCGGCAATTCTTAATGAATGCATAGGCATGAATCGATCCCCTCATCTACCAAATATCAAAGCTTAGCCAGATAACGTTTGCTGCAACGCACGCATTTCCGGCACAAGATCCCCACCACCATTGGAGCGACCTGATGTCGCTGCTTCAATTCCAGCAGCGAGCACGGACCTCGCTTCTTCATGCTGACCCAGCGACGCTAACGCACGCCCTAGGGCAAAGTGAGCGGCCACATGGATGGGATCAAGCTGAATCGCGACACGGAGATGTTCAGCCGCCTCATTAAGATCTCCACCCACCTGCATGATCTTATCCCCAAGACCATATCGGCCCAAGAACCCATCAGGCTTTTTAGAAACCATTTCCCGAAACACTTCAATATCCATTCCTGCCCTCCAAAATACTTCGTCGCCACTTCAAACGGAATGTCGATCTTCAAATGAGAATCCTACGACACTCATTCGTTCATCTTGTGCCAACGCCAGCCTTCACGCTCAAGCATCACATCGGCATCCTTA
>JAYWMS010000069.1:0-2749 GCA_035873215.1 Nitrospirota bacterium
AGCAAGGCCGTAGGGATTTTGGCAATATGTGGGTACCGGGAGTACCTGAGGGCGAATGGCGCGAGGAGCCCGAATCTCGACAAAGACCCGAAAACGTCGATAGTGGACCCTTCGACGGAATTTATCCTGAGCAAAGCCGAAGGGCTCAGGACAGGCTTTTTCAACATCTTGTAAAGGGTGATTTCGAGATTTCCCGAAGATGCCGAATTTTTTCAAGTTATTCCTGCAATCCATGTAGATTTTTTTCGCAAAGGGTTATTCTACACACGCATGACTCACCATGAATCAAACTGGTATTTCCCATTGGACAAGACGGCTGATGTGGAACTCCGACAACCATGGGTATTTCACGTTATGGATCAAGAAAGTTTTCTATTACCCACGGTTTCATCCTTGCTTGAAGAACCCTACTGAATCATCATCCGACTTAATGTGGGGGATGATTTAATCCTTGATTCGGTTCAACTCTATACGACACAATTGTTGATTACCATTTCACAACAGGGAAGGAATGGTCTTGGAGTTATCTACCATAAAACAATTAAGCATTGTTTGGAACAACGCATTCGGAACATGGTTGTGGATGGATAAAAGAGAAGCTCAGTAATGGCGGTTCTTCCTAAAATGAAATTCGGGTAGTCCCAAACTGGTCAAAAAGGTTTTTAACCCTTTAAGGAATTGTTTCTTGGACTACAATTGCCAAAGGCGCTGTTCCTTAGTTGTCATCCAGAGCAGCCCCCTGCAATTTGGGAGACCTAACCAGACCGGAAAATTCCCTATGAGCCAACCCTGTCGAACCAGTCTCAACAAAGTAACGACAAAAAGCCTGCATCTTTCTCCAAAGACACTGCTTTTGGCCCTCACCCTTATTATCTTCTTTATTTGGCCCATAACGAGTTCCTCTCAAGAAGCCACAAAAGAGCAGGACATTATTCTAGGAATGTCTACTGCCCTGAGTGGGCCAGCAGCCGACTTGGGAAAAAACATGCGCGACGGTGTCCTTGCTGGCTTTCATCGAATTAACCTGGCAGGTGGAGTGAACGGGAAACAATTACGGTTAATTGTCCTAGATGATGGATACGAACCCGCCCGCACGGCTCCCAACATGCGACGCTTAATTGAACAAGAACAGGTCCTGGCCATCATCGGGAATGTGGGCACACCAACAGCCATTGCAGCGATACCTATCGCCAACGAACAAAAAACCCTCCTCTATGCACCATACACGGGGGCAGGGGTGCTTCGGAATACCCCACCCTATCGGTATGTGATTAATTACCGCGCCAGTTATGCAGAAGAAACCGGTGCGATGATTGATGCGCTGATCGAAAAGGCTAAGTTAAAACCCAAAGACATCGCCTTTTTTACTCAGCGAGATGGATATGGTGATGCCGGATATATCGGAGGAATTACCGCCTTAAAACGTCATGGCCTAAAGGATGATTCCACCATCACCCATGTTCGATACGAACGTAATACCTTGGCAGTTGAGAATGCTTTAGCCGATTTACTGATGCCTATGTCAACACCTAAGGCTATTATCATGGTTGGAGCGTATGCACCCTGTTCCAAGTTCATCAAATTAGCAGAGACAGCTGGGCTGAAAGCCTTGTATCTCAATGTCTCTTTCGTCGGAAGTGCCTCCTTGGCTCGAGACCTCGGGGACAAATACCAAAATGTGATTGTGACTCAAGTGGTCCCTCATCCTCTTGATTCCCGCGTACCAATCGTCCAGGACTATCAAAAAGATCTGAAGGCATTTAACCAAACTATCAGGCCCACGTTTGGAAGCCTCGAGGGCTATATCGCCGCCCGCATTTTTCTGGACGCTTTGAAAAATATTCAGGGTCCTTTGTCTCGAGAAACTGTAGTGAATGCCCTGGAAGGACTGGGGTCCTTTGATATAGGACTTAACATCCCACTCCATTTCGGGCCTCTTGATCATCAAGCGAGCCACCGTGTTTGGGCTACCATCCTCCGGGATGGGAAGATCAAACAATTCAATTGGAAGGATATCTCCGGAATCCTCAACAATGCCCGAAAATGAACGAGTAACAAAGCAGGATGAGGGCCGGCGCATCATCTTCATGGTATGGGTGTTGGTTGCGGCGAGTGTCGCAGCGGGTGCCCTCACCATCGGACTTGTTGGCTGGACAATCCTATCTGTCAAGGCAGATCGTTCCCGATTGATTGACCAGGAAAGCAAACTCGTCCGGGATTCCGTCGAAGTCAACCGGCTCGTTTCCCTTGTACATTCGGAGATCGAAACCCTTCTACAGGAAGGACAGACCCATACCCATGGTGAGAATGCCATTAAGCCACTTCGGGAATATATACAAAAACAATTAAATTCCAACCCTGACCCAAGACTGCAGACGATCCTGGCAGAATTGGGGACCTCCGGGGCAAATTTGGCAGGTGTATGGAATCGTGCGACCGCATGGAGAACACAATACAATGAGGTTTTAGGAGATATTAGGCAGCAGCATACGCTGGGTAAGGTTAGAGATCTTCTTCACAGTTTAACCGGAGCTGTTGACATGGTAGAAGGTCAACGTCGATTACAAGAAGCGATGAAGTATCGACGTTGGCGTACCGCTCAAGGGCCTCAGGCATCACGGCTCGCGCAAGAAATCCTTTTGGGGCGGGCCAACGAAGAGATACAAGATCTGAGAGCCTTTCAGATCGAATTGGGTGAGGTAGCAAGATTGGCCGAGGTCCTCGCTGGTGAAGAACAGATGGACAATCT
>JAYWMS010000092.1:0-3828 GCA_035873215.1 Nitrospirota bacterium
TTTCCCGTTCTACTCCGAAGCCACGGATTTGTGCTGCTCTCCAGCCAATCGTTCATCGCTCCCGGAGACGCTGCAACTTCTTGAACCTCTTCTTGCGGACAGGTTTCCTATAGTGCCTGTTGAATATCTCCCTCACATGCCACATAAATGCCCTAGACGAAATCGATATCAGCAGCCTTCGGGAATGGTCAAAAAAGTCCGTCCAGCAAGGCCGCAGCCAGTTTGACTCGCGGAGGGTACTCACAGTACGTGAGCACGGCAAACTGGCGAGAACGCTGCTGGCGGCTTTTTTCACCATTCCCATGCTAGAATCTCACGATGTCCAGGATTCCATCCCCCCAGGTGCCCGCGTTTCGTGTGACCTTGTTTTTTGGTCCTGACACAGATGAGACAAATGCACATATTCTGTATTGCGTCTTCAATGTCAAAAAGCGAAGCTGGAAGGGTGGCGTTCAAGTGGTTGTAAAACTAGAACAAGGTCAATTCACACGGTTGAAAAAAAAGTTAGGGTTTACAGAATGGTTGCAATCCTGGCTTTCACATGTTCCCGCAGAGGAACATGTCGAGTTCATGCAACGCGGCCATGACGTGTTGGCTCAGTGCATTTGTCAGACCAAGCTCTCCTTGGCAATTCAAGAGAAATTGGCACAGGAAAACTGTGAATTGGACGCCCACTATCTAACAGCCGAACTTGATACGGCAGTAGAGCGAGAGGAAGAACAACTAAAGACCCAGGTCCTGAATGAATTAGACATCACCCTCCCTGGATGACTTTCAGCTACCCGAATTTGCAAGGTCATGAAAAATGGGGTACATAAGATTTGGAAAGCAATCAACGTGGTCACGCTATCGTTATTGACGGTCATATCTATCACAGATCTATCACAGACCGGGAATTCAGTCGTTAGGAAAAGGGGGGCTATATGAGATTCATGAAAGTTGTACATGGTCATTGTCGACACCCTCGGTCCTTTTCTCGTTTTGTACAAGTATTTATTCTTGTTCTCTGTCTTGGTTTACTCATAGCAGGTTCGGTTATAGCTCAGGAGCTTGAAAGTTCGGATCCGGCTTCCGATGCTGGATTAGGTATTGCCAGTGCCCTGCTTACCGTGCCCTATGCGGCGGCAAAAATTTTGTATGCCGCCCTTGGGGGAGTGATCGGTGGATTTACCTGGGTGCTGACCGGTGGAGACACCGAAACAGCGCAAACGGTTTGGGAACCGAGTTTTTATGGAACATACGTGATCACCCCTGATCATTTAAGAGGGAAGGAACCGGTTCGATTTTTCGGAGACTCTCCCTATGACGAATCGTACATCGAATAAATTCCACGACCAGGAATTAATCCAACGATGAAACCGATCATAGGTGTTACCCCGGATTACAATGCTGGAGATCGAGAAGACATGGGGGGGAAGCATCCTACCTACTTCCTACGTGCCCGGTATCTCAAGGCAATAGAAGAGGCCGGTGGAATCCCGATCATCTTACCTCTGATCGACAAACCGCTTGTATGGAAGCAAATACTCGCCCAAGTTGATGGCCTACTGTTTACCGGCAGTGGCTCCGATTTGTCACCTGGATTGTATGGAGAGAAACAACGCTACACATTCAAGCGCATGAGCGGTGAGCGAGCGACATTGGAATTAGGGTTGGCCAAACTTGCCTACAAAAATGACGTCCCCACTTTGGGCATCTGTGGTGGAATGCAATCGATTAATGTGGCGCTTGGGGGAACCTTGTTTCAGGACATTGACTCCCAACTCAAAACCTCCATCCCGCATCAACCCACGTATGCGGCCACAAAAACGGCGCATAGCATTCAGATTGAGCCACGATCGCTTCTCCATCGCATTGCGGGCAAGTCTACAATTAAGGTCAACAGTTCGCATCATCAATCAATTAAAAAAGTCCCACCGTCCCTTATTACAACGGCAGTCTCGCCTGATGGTGTCATTGAGGCCATCGAAGCCCCCGACAAAAAATTTCTTCTCGGTGTCCAATGGCATCCGGAGTTTCTGTACGAACGCCATCCGATCCAAAAAAAGCTGTTTCAAGCCCTCATTCGCGACGCCAAAACCTTCGCTCGCCGATAAAGCCCAATTTTCTCCATTTGAATAGGACCGGGTTGATGGACAAAGAGCGTAGGTACAAGCATGGTACTCCACCCCCGGCGATTATTTCTTTGGTTTTTTTCCATCGAGCAAGGATCGTGAACAGAGAACGTGGTTTGCGGGGTTTGGTTTAAGCGGGGGACGATTCTTTTGGAGGATCCCCAGCCGGGGGTGAAGGGTTTGTGATGGGCGAGGGCAAATTCGTGGTTGGTTCTGTAGGTGAATCCGGCGTTGTTGACCCCGCTTCTGTTGAGGGTAGGGCCTCCGTTGTGCCGGTGGTTTGAGATTGAGGCGGGGTATGGGGGGGTGCTGGGACCCCTCCCGGAGCCGAGGTATCAGGACTTTTCGGCTTAGCTGGTTCTGCTGCAGTGGTTTCAGATTTTGGTGGAGCCGCTGGTTTTGGGGGCGGTTTTGGTTTCTCCGGTTTTATGCCGCCTTCCCAATGGGGCCCTGTGTACATTTCATCTGCCAGTCCACCTTCCTTCCACTTGACTTCAAAATCGGCCGCAGCTTTATTCGTCGTTTCGCCGGTTCCCATTATGCGATTCCAGGGATACACATTGGGGGCAATTCGACAGGTGTCGCCTTCCTGCCGCAAATAGAGCCCGATCGGGTTCCCTCGATAGGGACCGAATATAATGTGAACTGTCCCGATGAATTCAGGAAGTACGCTCATAGTAGCCTCAGGGCTGTGAATAGTGCCACACCCCCTTCCGCGAAGCAAGATCAAACCGGTCACGAAGGTATGCATATTGTGACAACCAAAGATGATGGCGCCTTCCGCGTCAGGGATTTAAGGAAGATGTCTTTCGGAAGCTATGCATTTCCGGGCTGGTCTGTTTCAGAAAGTGAGCTTTCCCGGTATTCCCCATACTGCAGTTCTTTCATGGCTTTGAGAGTCAGAGGATGACCACAACAAATTATTTCTTGAAACCCTGCTCCACCATCCATGATCATGACTCGCAAACCACAAGAATCTGGATAAAGTTTTTTCTCATCTAATACGACAGCCGGGGGCAGTTGGCCTCGCTTTCGTCCACGTGATCGGGTGAATACCGGAACGACATCATCTTCGGTCAGCTCGTGCCCGCAACACACGACTTTTTCAAAGCCATCTCCGCCGTCCATGACCTTGATCATCAGTCCACAACTCTCAGGATGATGCTTGTGTTCATCAATAATGTCGCCCTTCTTCAATGACATGGCTTCCTCCTCAACCTGATAATGAGCAACATCTCGGCAATGGGTGATTCAACTTAGAAACCGCAGTTGGATCACAAAAGTCCCCGCAAGCTCTTGGCGCACCTCGCTAAACAGACAAATGTCTCATCACCACCAAGGTTACCACGACTTTTTCTCTTTCACGAGGCACACCAATATCTTACAGGTCTTTTTTGCGCCCAACTGCCATTTCTAGGTTCATTCAGTACATACGAGTTTGTCGCAAACTGACTGTGCCTACTTTTACTTGTACAACCATTAGGTTGTCCTCTCAGCTAACTAATCAAATTGCCGAGGGAAATGTCTAGACCCAAAGAAGCGAAATCCTGGATTTTTTTTAAAATCGTGGGTGGGAGTCTAAAAAATCAGTGGGGAGGGGACAATGCCAGCCCAGTCCCAGCCAAAAATCTAGTAGGGACTGGTTAGGAGGCTATCCGAGATGAGATTGAACTACTGCGGTTGCGCCGGATTTGGCCAGATTCTCCGATCCTTA
>JAYWMS010000153.1:0-1642 GCA_035873215.1 Nitrospirota bacterium
TATTGGATCTGGTGCGCCTTGCAGGCCGGTATTCCTGAACAATTCGGAAAGACGATTTGGCAGAGCATCAAGGACCACATTCAACAGCACTGGGAAAGTAAATACGGACTAGAAGAGTTTTCATTCGATCAGTTTCTTGTCGAAATGCAAACCCGCCATTCTTGTTGGGATGAACTCGAAAGAAATGGAGGCGAACCCATCACTGTGATTAGTCAAGCCGCCAGCGATTTAGACGATCGCTGCATCGTCCCCCAAGGAAATCAACAATACCTCGTGGCCCTGTTTCTCGATTTTGTGCCCATTGAAGAAATTGGTGCGGTGGCCGAAGCGATCGAAGAAGGCACATGTTAATACGCACGGTCGGACTAGCATTTGACCGCGTATTGGGCACCCGCCTCGAAAACCGCTGTAAGACCTCGCTACAAACAGCTCCCATCAAGACGGCTCATACCGGATCTTTTGGATTTTTGCCAGACGTTGATTTCAGTGACTGCTTGAGAAACTTTCCCAACCCTTCCAAAGCCTGATCAAATAAATCAAGTCCGTTCCATGTTCGCTCAAGCAATGATCGATGCCTTTCGACCCATTCAAACACAACTGGTAGAGGAATCAGTCGGACCGGTCCACCCATCAACTTAGCCCAGAGAATGCTCAAGACCGTTCCCGCTCGGAGGGGATTGGACAACTCCTCAACAGGATTCTTTTCAGTGTCCTGACAAAGTTCGGGAGGGGAAGTAACGAGGTACTCTCGACAGGCCGCAGGACGATGCTCGTAGATCGAACACGCACCATCCTCTAAAAAAATGCAAGGCAGCCGCAATGCATAATACGCTCGATTGATGGGATCAATGTCTTCATCAGAACGTTGAGTCGGGGACTCCGCCAAATCTTGCAGAGCCGACAACACCCCAACCTTGTCCAAACGCTCCCGTGTTGTAACCAATCGTTCTTCAATACGTTGACGATGCACAATGGGCAAGGCCAACATCATCTTGCCCAGGGCAAACGCTTCAGGGGGTGAGACGGGAACCAAAATACGTTCGCAGCATGCAGAACACCCTTTTTTGCAGCTGATCTCTTTGCCAGTCCGAAGAACCGAAGATATTTCTACCGCCTGAGCTTGTTCACCCATCGACCGCATGACCGGCACGATGTCCGTAACTCGAATTAAGGCAGTCGGCACCGTTACCTGGACGTTAACTTCGCCAGATGTGGTGGTCAGGGCTATATCAAGCTGTTTGACAGATTCAGCCATGCTAACGCATCACCACGAAACGACGAAAAAGAACGACATTATTCAACTACAGAGAGGAAACGAGTCCAGTTCTCGTCAAGCGACATTTCGACGATCACGTTTTATCATCGAGAGAAAATCACTCCGCTTGGATTCCTTGAGAAACGGTATGGATCACAATCATAGGTTAATTCCGGGACACACAATTTTTGTCGATGGCGTTTACTTAAGGTCCTGTCAAGACTCTATGCACAGATGAACTCCTACGAAACCTCAAGTAAAAAAGGATTGAAATCACTTCTGCCAGAATCACAAATACCGGTGAGTCATCGCTTTCCCATTATCATCCAATTCATACAGCAACGGCGCTCCGGTGGGAATATTCAATTCGAGAACTTCTTCCTTGCT
>JAYWMS010000157.1:0-2402 GCA_035873215.1 Nitrospirota bacterium
ATGTTTTTTCATGGCCTGAGGATACATAATCCACTTGTAAATCCATGTGCCATTTAATCGGAATCCGGCTCGATCTAATGCCGGCCCCACCAGACCTCCCTGCTCCCCAATGCTATGACATCCATGGCATCCATACTTTTCGCTGTAGAGGTGTTTCCCTCTCTCTTCCAGAGCCACTCGTTGTTCATCAGAGACTGTCAAATCTGGACGAGAAATCTGGTCACGTTTTGGACGTTTACTGAAGCTTTCCACAGCTTTTTGGGCGGCTTCTAATTTTTCCTCTGCTTTTTCCAAAGCTTCTTCCTGAGGATTTTCAATTTCCTCTTCTATGTCCATATCTTCATCTGCAGCTTCTTCTCTGGCCTCCTCTGCCGCATCTATCTCGACTTGGGCTGCATCATACGCTTGTTGCACTTGGTCATGTTCTTGCTTCGCCGCTTGGAATTCACCTTCTAATTGCCCTTTCCGCCCTTCAATATCATAGGTCAGCGACCCCCCATGTAGGCTGCGCACATGTCCAACAATCGCCCAAATATCTTTTTCCGAAATCGTATATTTAAAGGTGGGCATGGTTGCCACGGCAAAGTAATTCATATCATCATTTACTTCCGGAAGTGACGTATCCCGCATATCCCGTGAGATGGCATTAAAGATTTCTTCATCCGTAAATGTGGACATAGCCGCATCTTCGGATAAATCCCGAGGCCGGGGATCGGGCATTCGTTCCCAATTAAACCCTTCGGCTTGCTGTCCATTTTCTCCGTGACAATGCATGCAGTAGTGGCGATACAGTTTTCGGCCCTTTGCCGCTTTTTCGTCTTCAAATAAAGCGCACCCACTCGTGGTCGCAAAGATCGCGACGACGCTTATAGCCACCCCAACAAGCACACGCTGCATGACTCTCCCCCCCCTCATGCTGCTTTTCCTGTTCTTAACTTTCGGACAAGCACCAGTTCAAATGCCACCGCAAGGACCAACCCCAACACGACATAGCCATATACGGAATTGTCTGGGGCCGGTTCGGCACGGATATACCACCAAGACGAGACGGCCTTCTGTGAACCTTTTTCCTTGATAGCCCCATCCACAATTTGTCCATCCCAAAACGCAAACGCCACGCTGATCCATTCACCTGGATTGATCTGGACATCATGCTCATCACCTGTCTCTAAGGGGCGGGAAAATACCACCTTCCAGGTCCCATCCTGCCACGCACCCGTTGCAGACACATCCTGCTGATCCTGAGGCCGAAGAGTCTTAAAACCTTTGGCGCTCATGTCCGTCGCTTTACCATCGGCTTTTTTCCAGTACCAAATATTGACCGGACCGCCTTCAACCTGAAGCAGTTCCTGGCCATGCGCGAAATGCGCCTTTTTGTCTCCAACCATGAACTCCAAGGCTGCCGCATCGGCAGCATCTTCCGTCGGATCCTGGTACTCGACAAGAATTGCAATGTCTTGACCATTATGCAGGCCTCGAACTTTTACTGATTTGACCGTGGCTTCTTGAATCCGATCCGGCCAATGCACCTGCGGAGCTAATTTAAATTCTGAAGGCGCCGCTGAATCCCACACTGCGGAGTTTGGATCGTCCGAAGGAAGGGCCCCTTCTGTCAGATACACACGAACCGCTACGCTCTCTTGTTCTTCTCCTGCTGGCGGAGGATCACTGGAAAAAACCCATGCAGCTCCCAGCCATCCATACAAAAGGGTGGTCACCAGAGTCACCATGAGTATTTTTCGACCTGCCATGTTAAGACTCCTCACATTCCTAGGTAGTAACAAGCCATACCCTATGGGTCTGCGTCCGGTTATTCTTCTTCTTCCCAAGTTCTCGGCGACTGATGAGCACCATCATATTCTCCAATAATCACCTTCCAGATTTTCTCATCAGATAATTCATGTTCCCATCGAGGCATGGCCGATTTCCATGGCATTCCCTCAACCGGTAAACCCACCCCGCCCTTCTTGATGCGCCAGAAGAGATACGATTCTTGAAGCTGCGCAATGGTACCCGGATCAGCGAAATTCGCGGGGGGCGGATTAAACCCTACAGAGGCTATACCTTTTCCATCAAAATTTTCTCCATGGCAAGGAGAACAATTGGATGCATAAATTCCCTTCCCTTCCTGAATTGTTTGGTTATTTTTTGGATAGGGATTCGCCAACCCCACAAACTCCCCAGGTGGTGCTGGATGGATGGTCCGGCTTTCTGGGGGTGGGTCATCGCTGGGGGCTAATTTTGTATAGGTTTGCCATCCTACCAGCAGTGGAAACACAATGAGTACCAGGAGCCTGGCAATATTTGCGACACCGGTTTGACTTTCTCCCGCCAAAAATCGTTGAACCGGGCCCATAAAGGCCTCAAGTGATTCCCCACTCATTGTGTAAAATATCATGAGG
>JAYWMS010000219.1:0-6011 GCA_035873215.1 Nitrospirota bacterium
ACAAACGGGGCTTTCTTTCCGATCTCAAGCTGACTCCTGATGGTTGTGGATTTTTGCATCCCTCGTGACCGACGAATGTACCCTAAGAATTTTGTTTTTGCACAGAGGGAGGATGAAAAACCATATTCTTTTCTCGGATCAAACACACGAGGGCTTCCAAGAACAAATATTTGATCATAGTATTTCTCCATCGCTTCAAAATATCCTCGTTTTTTCCATATCTCTTTGATTAATATCGGGCTATCAATGATGTCCTGAAGAATCAAAACCATCTTCATCTGCGGCCATTTCTCCTGCTGATACGAAAGAACCGGCAGCATTTCGTCTTGTACACCATACGGCGTCTTGTCTACCATCACGAGGTCAGGCTGAAACTCGACCACCTGTCGCAAAATGCTATCCACGCGTCGGCTGAACAATTGATGCCGATCGGTTTCCTCGGCGAGCACAACATCATCATCGGCTTTCGTGACACCCGGGAGTTGCACATACTCAATCCCTTCCGGAATCCGAAGACGATCGATGATCGACGAGCTTGAAATAATTTTGATGTACAACCCCGGAATTGTAGCCAGCAAGAATTGGCAGATAGACAACGTGCGACGAATGTTGTCAACATCGTAAGCGTCATGTGAATAGAAGAGAATTTTTTTTATGGCCAATCCTTGTATGCTGAGTGGTGCCGTATCCGGTTTCACGCACGAAATTTCTTGTACTTTGGAGATCAGATCGTCGAAAACAAACGGTTTCGCCAGAAAGGCATCCGCGCCTGCCAAAAAGCTGTTTCGTTTCATGTCCGGTGAACCCATGGCCGATACCACCAGAATTGGTGTAGCATCTTGGTGCTCTCTCAACTCTCGGCAGAGTTCCAACCCATTTTCAGCTCCCAAGAACACGTCAAGAATGATGGCATCATAATTTGTGAACTTGAGAGCGTGAATCGCGTCAGCCCTAGTCGTTACGCATTCCACTTGATGGTCTTCAGCTTCCAACCCGCGCTTCAAGAAGCTGAGAATCCGTTCATCATCTTCAACGATTAAAATCCGCATAAATTCCCTATCTTACTTAACCGTAAATTTCGCCTCAATTACCGGGAAGTCTAGCAAAAGAACATGACACGCCCGTGAGAACGGGGTGAATAGACCCTTAAAAATCCATTAAAAAACGATGAGAATTCTTAAAACTTTTCGTGAGGATACAATGGCTAAAGGTGCTAGATGCGCCTATGTCTAACTGGATAATTCGCATGAAGGCCAAATTCTTGAATCTATTGGGTTTTTCCTTGCCTTGACTAGCAATAGTGAAACATATTTTGTAACATCATTTTGCGACATCAAGATCTTTCTTCCCCTTAGAAAAATTGAGCCGAGCTCCTGTGCGACACTCATGCGGCAGGTAGTACAGTCGCAGTAATCATGGTTTTTCGTGACCCTAACCAAGAAGGCCTTATTTCTGGATGAAGTATGCAACCTGTTTCTGACCTTCTTAATAACGATCCTCTTTGGTACAAAGACGCGATAATCTATGAGCTTCACGTCCGCGCATTTTGCGATAGTAATGGAGACGGGATCGGCGACTTTCGTGGACTAACACAAAAGCTCGATTATTTGCAGGACCTGGGTATCACGGCCATCTGGCTTTTGCCGTTTTGTCTTTCTCCGCTACGAGATGACGGGTACGACATCTCCGATTACACGAGCATCAACCCGTCCTACGGCACCCGTCGAGACTTTCAAGGTTTTGTCCGTGAAGCGCACCGGCGAGGTCTTCGGGTAATTACTGAGTTAGTCATCAATCATACATCGGACCAGCATCCCTGGTTTCAACGAGCCAGGAAGTCTCCACCCAATAGTAAGTGGCGTAATTTTTACGTCTGGAGTGATTCGCCGGAAAAATACAAAGGTACGCGCATCATCTTTAAAGATACGGAACTCTCAAATTGGTCATGGGACCCGGTCGCCCAGGCCTATTACTGGCATCGCTTCTTTTCCCACCAACCGGATCTCAACTTCGAAAATCCTGACGTCCAAAAAGCAGTATTCCAGGTCATGGAATTCTGGCTGGATTTGGGCGTCGACGGGTTGCGTCTGGACGCCGTACCCTATTTGTATGAAGAGGAAGGAACGAGTTGTGAGAACCTTCCCCAAACCCATGCCTTCCTCAAAACGGTCTACAAACATATCAATACTAAGTATGACAATCGCATGCTGCTGGCAGAAGCGAACCAATGGCCTGAAGATGCAGCTGCATATTTTGGCAATGGTGACGAGTGCCACATGAACTTTCATTTTCCGCTCATGCCTCGGCTTTTCATGTCTATCCAAATGGAAGATCGCTTCCCGATTATCGATATCTTGCAACAAACACCAGCGATCCCCGACAACTGCCAATGGGGTCTTTTTTTACGGAACCATGATGAGCTGACGTTAGAAATGGTGACCGATGAAGAACGTGATTACATGTATCGCGTGTTTGCTCACGACCGACAGGCTCGGATCAACCTCGGTATCAGGCGCCGCCTGGCACCGCTTCTCGGGAATGCCCGGAAGAAAATCGAGTTGATGTACAGCCTTCTTTTTACTATGCCGGGCACACCAGTGATCTATTATGGTGAAGAAATTGGGATGGGGGATAATTTTTATCTGGGTGATCGGAACGGCGTCCGCACCCCCATGCAATGGAGTGCGGATCGCAATGCCGGGTTTTCCCAAGCCAACCCGCAAAAGTTATATCTCCCGATCATCATAGACCCGGAATATCACTACGAAGCACTCAATGTCGACGTTCAACAAAACAATTCGCAGTCGCTCTTGTGGTGGATGAAGCGCACGCTTTCGCTTCGCAAACAATATAAAAGCTTTGGGCGTGGGACTATTGAATTTTTGCACCCGGAGAATCGTAAAGTGTTGGTTTTTCTTCGTCAATATGAAGATGAAATCATCTTAGTAGCCGCAAATATGTCCCGCTATGCACAATGCGTCGAGCTCGACATGGCTTCCTACAAAGGCATGGTACCCCGGACGATGTACGGGCGGACTAAATTTCCGCCGATTGGCGATCTGCCCTACTTCCTCACGTTGGCCGGTCATACGTTTTATTGGTTTCTTCTTGAGCCTCCGATAGCAGAAGCGAAAACTCCTAGCCAAACACCGGACGCGCTCCCCTCACTGATCTTTCATCGAGATTGGGACTTCTTGACGCGAGGGCGAGACAAAGCTCGACTGGAACACATCTTGCCATCATACGTGAATGCTCGACGTTGGTTCGGCGGCAAAGCCAGGAATATCCAGGCTATTCATATCAGCGACACCGTTCCGATGCCGTCTGAAGATCCGGTGGCTGTGTTGTGTTTTATCACAGTGGAATATATGGAAGGTGAACCGGAAACCTATCTCCTGCCACTAAGCTTTGCGTCGGCTCACCAGCTTTCGTATTTATATGACTCGCCGGCTGCAATCGCCCAGGCACAAATCGAGATTAAGGGACAACAACAGGATGGCCTTCTGCATGATGCCCTTTGGAACAACGATATTCTGAAGTTTCTCATGGCCAGTATGGCACGCAACCGACGTTTTAACGGCCCCAATGGCGACCTCGTTGCCAGTTCACTCAAAACATTCCGGCGAGATTTTCAAACACAAGAACCCACGTTGGAGCCATCACTCTATCGTGGCGAACAGAGTAATACCTCTATTATTTTTGGCCATCGCTACATGTTAAAGATCTTCCGTCGTGCGGAGACCGGGATCAACCCCGACTTGGAAATTGGTCGGTTTCTCACAGACAAGGGTTTTCCGCATACTGCGCATGTGGCTGGGGCGCTTGAATATCAGCCGGACAACGGTGAGCCGACAACCGTGGGAATATTACAAACGTATGTGCCCAATGAAGGCGATGCCTGGCGATTTACGCTGGATGAAATCAGTCGGTACTTCGAAAAAGTCCTGACTCAGCCTCCCCTTGAAGAGACAATGACTGCATCATTCCATACTCCCGTGCTAGGATTAATTCATGAAATCATCCCGGATCTCGTTGGAGACATGATCGGTGGATATCTTGAGGAAGCACGGTTATTGGGACAACGCACGGGGGAGTTACATGTGGTTCTTGCATCCGAACAAGAAAATCCCAACTTCACGCCTGAAGCGTTTACGGAATTTTATCGCCGCGGTTTGTACCAGAGCATGATTGGATCGATTTCGCAAAACTTTCCTTTATTAAAACAACAGGTAAAAGAGCTGCCTGAGACCATCCAGCCACTGGCCAAACAAGTCACGATGATGGATTCCGCCGTGCGCAAGCGGTTTCTTCCCGTTCGGGATTTGAATATCACAGCCATGCGACTCCGAATTCATGGAGATTTCCACCTCGGACAAATACTCTATACGGGAAAGGATTTCTTAATCATTGACTTTGAGGGAGAACCGGCCCGTCCGCTGAACGTGCGCCGGCTGAAAGAATCGCCTCTTCGGGACGTGGCTGGAATGCTCCGTTCATTCCACTATGCTGCTTATGCCTCACTCCTCGGGAAGATCACGGGCATTCGGCCTGAGGACTTTGGGCTACTCGAATCTTGGGCACGATTGTGGCAAGTCTGGGTCAGCGCGACTTATCTTAAAGCCTACCTCACGGCAACGGCTGAGTCCGACTTTCTCCCGAAGACTCAGAAAGAACTTCAGATCTTGCTGGATGCCTATTCATTGCAAAAGGCGATCTATGAGCTGGGTTATGAACTCAACAATCGTCCCGCTTGGGCCAGAATTCCCTTAGAAGGCATTCTTCAAATCATGGAGAATCCTGAATCATGACCGTTTTCGGCGTGCGTTAATCATGAAAGAATTTTTCAAGACATGCTAGTATGATCCACTGCAAGGCATAAGAGCATCTCGCATGGCGCAAATACCAAAATCCTATCCTTCCATTATCATTGAGCATGTCCACCCGGAACTGGACTGCGGTCGGTTCCCAATCAAACGAGAGGTCACAGACCGACTACATGTCACTGCTGACATCTTTAAAGAAGGCCATGATCTCATTGGTGCAGTCTTGCGATTCAAGCCCCTTTCCGACAAGAAATGGCAAGAAGCCCCCATGCATCACATCGACAACGACCGATGGGGAGGATTCTTTGATCTCCTTCAAAACACTCGCTATCAATACACCATCGGAGCCTACATCCGAACCTTCGACAGTTGGCGGGAAGAACTCCTGAAAAAGCATGGTGTTATCGAAGATCTCACCAGTGAACTACTGGAGGGTCTGGCACTGATTCAGGCTACCGCACAACGAGCGAACGCCAAGGACAAAACTCGCTTGGAGGATTGGCTGGCGCAATGGACTAAGGCAACCGATCAAGAGTCACGTTTCTCCATCGCTTTGCATGAAGACTTACGCGCACTTGCCAGCCGCTGCGAAGACCGGCACGGATGGACACAATATGATCGTGTGTTGGAGGTCGTAGTGGATCGCGAGCGCGCTCGCTTCGGCGCATGGTATGAAATCTTTCCGCGCTCGCAAGGGACAAGCCAAACAAAGGGCACTACATTCAAGGAGTGTGAAGCTCGCCTTCCCTATGTTCGCGATATGGGGTTTGATGTGCTGTACCTCACGCCCATTCATCCCATCGGCAAAACCAATCGGAAAGGACCCAACAACAATTTGACTGCCGGTCCCCACGATCCTGGAAGCCCCTATGCCATCGGCAGTGAAGCTGGCGGGTACGATGCGATCGAACCAAGTCTCGGCACGCTTGAAGATTTCGATCACTTTCAACACGCGGTCCGCGATCATGGCATGGAGTTGGCAATGGACCTTGCCATCAACGCATCACCAGATCACCCGTATGTCAAAGAACATCCGGACTGGTTCAAGCAACGCCCAGATGGAACGATTAAGTTTGCAGAGAATCCACCTAAGAAATATGAAGACATTTACGCATTGGATTTTTATTGTCCGGACTGGCCAGGAATATGGAAAGAACTGAAACGAGTCATATTATTTTGGGCCGATCA
>JAYWMS010000302.1:0-4852 GCA_035873215.1 Nitrospirota bacterium
ATCGGGTCCAACCCGGCGGGAGGCTTCAAAACTGTCGATTCCGCCCCCCGATCCAATATCGAGTACAGTTTCACCTGGCTGAACGGTGGTCAACCCGACTGGCGTTCCACATCCATACGACACCTTAAGGATGGGCTCAGGAATAAAGGTCCGTAACTCATCATGATTGTAGCCAGTAGGACAGCACATTCCTTCCCCATTGGTCACGGCTCTGGCATAGCGTTCACTTACCGCTTGCGTAATAACTTCAGATTCCATGTGTACCTCGATGTGTTTCGATGTTAACTCGTGGGGCGTGGATATAGTTCATGAATGATGGCCGCGTCAATTCGCATCATGTCATCCTACCTGGTCTGTTCTCAGTTGGGAAGCCCGGAATAAGTAGCAATATGACCAGGGGTTTCCTATTGTCGGGGAGTGTACAGACTTATGCTGGTTAGAGTTCAGTCTTTACTGGGAACAGTTTGTTACATGAAGGGAATGTTGAAAAAAGCCGCCAGCGGCGTTCTCGCCAGTTTGCCGTGCTCACGTACTGTGAGTACGCTCCGCGCGCCAAACTGGCTGCGGCCTTGCTGGAGGGACTTTTTTGACCATTCCCGTCGGCTGCTGGTATGGATTTCGTCTAGGGAATTTGCATGTGAGAGAGATATTCAACAGGCCCATGAAGAAAAGTGTCGACAGCCATGCTATACCGGTATTTCTGAATTTTCGTGTCAGGAGCGTTGAGTGAGGTCTCGCGCAGCGGCATTATCCAGAAACCATGTGACCTTACCATGGACTGGTCGAATGACTTGGGCCGGGAATTCATCAGGTTGAGAGGGGCCTTCTAAGACGGCGCGAAGGGCTATAGACTTGTCTTGTCCGGAGACGAGGAATACGATGTGTGATGCCTGGTTAAGTAGCACTGGAGTCATCGTAATCCGGTAAGTGTGAAGTTTTTCGACCCATGGAGCGGCAACCCATCGTTCGTGTTCGTGAACCGCGGTGGTTCCTGGGAACAACGAGGCTGTGTGCCCGTCGGGCCCCAAGCCTAATAAGACCAAATCTAACTGGGGGACTTGCGGGGGCGCCAATTTGAAATGGCTCTGAAGCAGTGATTCATACTCATCAGCTGCTTCTTGTGCATCAGGACGTTCCCCCTTCATTCGATGAATCTGAGCAGCAGGAACTGGCAGCATTGCTAGCATGGTCTGCTGGGCCATTCGGAAATTGCTTTCTTGATGATCGGGCGGGACATGCCGCTCGTCTCCCCAGAACAAGTGAACTTTTCCCCAATCCAATTGGTTGTGGTAGGGAGGAGATGCGAGGAGAGAATACAACGCCTTAGGGGTGGATCCCCCTGCTAATGCAATGGTAGCTTGACCACGTGTCTCAATGGCTCCAGAAGCGTGATGAAGAAAATAGGTAGCGGCAGTACGTGTCAGTTCCGCATTATCAGTAAAGACTTGAATCTCGGATTTGGATTGATGCATGCGTGATTGCCAACAGTGGCAGGCTTCTGAATGGTGTCAAAACAAGATGGCCGGAATTACTTAACACCCGGAATAACTCGAATCCTCAAGCTTTCCTTCCTTGTCAAAATCAAGACTGATTTGACATTCGTTAGGTGCAAAGTTCCAGAAAGGTGCGCTGGACTTTCCTCCTGCAATGCGAAAATACGTCCAGGTCTCTCCTCCAAAGAACCGTTTGGATTTGGCGCTAGGCTTGCCCCATTGTTCCTCAAACCACGATTGCTGCTTGCCTTCCATTTCGGCTGGTTTGAGAGATGCGTCTAGGTACGGGTTCCCTCCGCAGCTAGTGAGGACAATTGCGATAAAAAAGAGAAGGGCGAACTTCGAGACAATCATGTAAGGCCTCCGAGAGCTGCAAAACTTAGGAATATGCGGATACTGGCATGATGGGAATACCACCCCTGTAAAAATTCTAACCTTCGATACAAAGTCCGTCAAATGAAACCATGGGGAATTATCTCTTTTTTGTGAGGATTTGGCGGGCTTCATGAAATACGGCATGAAACATCGGGCGTGTCAGCCTACCGGTAAACGTGTTTTGTTGACTCGGATGATACGAACCCAAAAGCGTGACACCCCAGGGTGTTGAAAAAACAGAATTATGGGAAAACTTCGGTAAAGGTTTGCCCGTATCATGGCCGAGCGCTTTCGCTGCCTTTAGGTATTCATCAAAAGCTATCTTTCCCAGAGCCACAATTACGGAGACCTGACTCAAGAGTTGGAGTTCTTGAAGCAGATACGGGCGGCATTGCTCGAATTCATCTTTGGTGGGTTTATTGTCAGGAGGAGCACATCGCACTGCGGCCGCCACATAACAGTCTGTCAATCGTAAGCCGTCACCACGATGGTCGGATTTCGCTTGATTGGCAAAACCAAAGGTGTGGAGGGCCTCATAGAGCCAGTCACCACTACGATCGCCAGTGAACACCCGACCGGTACGGTTTCCACCATGCGCTGCGGGTGCTAACCCCACGATGAACAAGCGAGCTTTGGCATCGCCAAACCCGGGAATCGGCCGACCCCAATAGTCCCAATCTTGAAAACGCTTGACCTTAGTGTGAGCAATGCGTTGCCGGTAGGTTGTGAGACGTGGGCAGAGGGTGCAATCGGTAATCGTCTCGTGTAAAACCTTCAATGCGCGCATAGGCAGGAATGGTACCATAGGTGCGACAGGGGAGGACACTCACCTCGAACAGTCTCCTAGGCAAGGTGCAGAATGAATATCCGCATTGATTTTCCCAACATGAAAATACAGTCTATCGTAAGGCGTCTGATACAGGCGGGGTTGGAAGCCGCTGATCCAACGGTGGCTATGGATCATGCGGTAAAGGTCCAAGATGGAATTCTGCGAGTGGGGAAGCGACAATTCCATCTTAAAAAATATCAACGTGTGGTGTGTGTAGGTGCAGGGAAGGCGGCTGCAACGATGGCCGTGACGTTAGAGAGACTGTTAGGCCCACGATTAGAAGGTGGAGTGGTGGTGGTCAAGGATGGCCATGGTCGAAGAACTCAAAGGATCCAAGTGTTGGAAGCAAGCCATCCTGTGCCAGATTATCGCAGTGAACGGGCAGCCAAATCCATTCTTGAGTTGGCTCTATCGCTGACATCACGTGATCTTCTCATTGTGTTGCTGTCAGGGGGAGCTTCTAGTCTTATGGCTGTTCCTGCCCGGGGATTAACTTTCAAGGACAAGCAAACCACCACTACCTTCTTGCTGAGGTGCGGGCCATCCATTCATGAAATTAACACGGTACGTAAACACCTTTCTGCGATCAAAGGTGGGCAATTGGCCATGAATACTTTGGCAACCGTGGTTACACTCACGCTGTCCGATGTGCTTGGAGACGAACTGGCGACGATTGGGTCTGGCCCTACAGCTCCCGATCCTACGACCTTTTCAGATGCACACACCATCCTCAAGAAGTATCATGTGTGGCGGGATATTCCGGCATCAGTGCGAAAACATATAGAAGCGGGGGTGAAGGGGAAAGTATCGGACACTCCCAAACCTGGGATGGGCCTATTTAAGCGAGTTCATCATGAAATTATTGGTAATAATCGTTTGGCTATTGAAAGTGTGGCCAAACAAGCGAAGGCTTTGGGCCTTGAGACTTTGATCCTCACTACCAAATTACAAGGGGAAGCCCATGAAATGGGGAGCATGGTTGCCGCTGTCGCGGGAGAGATCCACGAATCGGGGCAACCAGTGCCACGTCCAGCTTGTCTCTTGTGGGGTGGTGAATTAACGGTGAGAGTGACGGGGAAGGAGAAAGGAGGTCGAGCCCAAGAATTTGCTTTAGCAGCGGCACTAAAGATTGGAGGTTTCCCAAAAACGTTTGTGGTTGGTTTTGGTACAGATGGGACCGATGGACCGACTGATGTTGCAGGAGCCCTGGTGGATGGGGAGACAGTCGCCCGTGCACTTAAGCAATCTCGTGATCCATCACAGGCGCTGGTTCGTCACGATAGTTATAACTTTTTCAAAAAAGCCGGTGGCCATATTCTTACGGGCCCGACAGGTACGAATGTGAATGACATATATATGCTCTTGGCGATGTGAAGGAGGGAAAGATTATATTTATTATGAAAATCTGAAGCCCGAAACAGGCGTGACGAAAATGTAGTGAACCCTTCCTTTTGTTTGGAGGGAAACAGGAGGTAGATGTGAACGAAGCACAACGAGGAGTCTTAGAATTCCACAAGCAATTTGATATCCATATCGCTTCTGCGCCTACAGTTCCCAATGAGAAGACGCAGGCCTTGCGCGTGTCTCTGATTCAGGAAGAATTTGAGGAACTTAAAGAAGCCTTGAATGCAAAAGATCTTCCGGGAATAGCCAAAGAGCTAGCCGACCTCCTGTACGTGGTGTATGGGACGGCCGTTTCGTGTGGCATAGACATGGAGCCGGTGTTCCAAGAAGTGCAACGTTCGAACATGAGTAAGGTAGGGGGGTATAAACGGGAAGATGGCAAATGGGTAAAGCCTCCTACCTATTCCCCAGCCAACGTGGGGCCAATCCTTGAAATGTGAATAATTAGTGGGGAATAGAATAAAGTATTGACCTGTGAATGATTTTCTCACATGGCCCATAAAGTTTCGAGGCGAAATCTATATCAGCAGCCGATGGGAATGGTCAAAAAAGTCCGTCCAGCAAGGCCGCAGCTCTTGTGGCGCGCGGAGCGTACTCCCAGTACGTGAGCACGGCACAAGGGCGAGAACGCCGCTGGCGGCTTTTTCCAACATTCCCAGCATGATGGCAGTGAGATTCCCGGTACTGAAGGCATTGCCCTGCACTGTCTGTCCCATGATTCCAGCAATATTTTCACTGCCTTCTTTGCATG
>JAYWMS010000309.1:0-6020 GCA_035873215.1 Nitrospirota bacterium
CCTCTAGTTTATGAGAAATCCTTTGAACAAGGCGTTGTTCCTCTCCAGAAATGGGAGGGATTCGTCTCCATTGGACGGCCTGTGATTGGACGCCCATAGGAGACAAAAACTCCCGAAATTGCCTGACGGACACTTGGGTAGCGCCTTGAGTACTCTTAAGATTAATAAAAAAGCGTGCGCGTTCCTGATTGGCATCACGTTGAAGCAACCCGGCTTTCCGTTGTGAAGCAAATGCGAGCCATTCAGTCTCAATCACACCCTGGTTCTTATCCAACCCTCGAAGTTCAAATTCATTCACACTAGCTAAGGCAAGGGACCACGTCTCTTCAAAAGAACAAGATGTCGTTATCGTTGGGGATGCCCCTAACAACGTGGCGCATCCCCAGGTAATAGATAACATTATCAAGAGCAGGAAAGCGGTCTTGTCCATAATGGTAAGGTCGTGGCAGATGCCTGCTCCCTTCAGAAATAGGTCGTTGCCGTGGCTTGCCAACCATTTGCCGACCCGGGAGAGTGGGCAGGACCTACTGTCCCAGCATTGTGATCATTAAAGGTATAGCTAAATTTCAAAACTGAATCCTCAGTGGGGCGAAGGTTTAGCCCTAGAGTCAACCTATCGATCTCATTTACATTAGTTGCAGAAGCGGTATTGGTATCGACTTGACCCCAACGAACCACCGCAGTGAAAGTTGAAGAATCACTAAAATGAGAAGGAGCCATTTGTTTCAACACTTCCGGGAAAAAGTGGTAATTGAATTGAACGTAATAACCGCTCATATTGGCAGGCGGGGCAAAGGTTGCAATAGTCGTAGAGGGCATGGTGCTTCCGCCCTCGATGTTGGCCCAAGCAGCTTCACCTTGTAGTTCAAAAGGTCCTCGTTGAAGGTTGCCATCAATTGCCCAAAGGGTTAATGCATTATTGCTGTTGTCATCCCAGTAGCCATGGTGAACAGACCCAGCCACTTCCACTCCAAGTATAGGACTTACTGATACTCGGCTGACTATGGCTTTATTTTCGTTATTGTCTTTCGACATGCTTCCTCTGATGGAGCGTAGACCATTAGCTTCAGAAAAAACCTTTGTGGCAGGTGAACCACCAGTATCATCACCATCGAACCCTTGTGTGACGTATAATTCATAGTCAACCTTGGAAAGTTGTGTGGGATAAAACGTCCCATAGATTCCAAATCCAGACTCAGCAAATGTGGAGGGAATAATTAATCGACTGACCATGGGACGTAAGGGAAGGTCATTCAAGGGAGAGTCATGAACAAGGTTAAACCTTCCCATGGGAAGGAGCAGGATTCCCCCACGAAGGTTCAACCAATCGGCGATGCGATAATCCATAGTGGCAAATTCAATCTTGATATCCCCGTCGCTCTGATTGCTCTGTGGCCCTCCATGTTCAATTTCAACTTCAGAGGCTACGCTCAATCGATCGGTGACTTGAGAATAAAAGAACGGAACAAATCGTTCCTGATCGAATTCCAAACCTCGACTACAATCACGGGAACCGCCATTACAATCGGTGATCGTAAAATCGATGTAACCACCGACTATAGTCTTTGGGGCCCTGACAAACGGTTTGGCATAAATGGTGCGTCCACCCTGAAGGGTGCTCCCACCGGAAAAATTACTCCCATAGGAGACTTTTTGTTCGGAGGTATCCCCAAATATGGGTGTTCCTGATCCAGGGGGTGGAGTGCCTGGTCCCCCGCCTAGCGTTTCTTGGATAATTTTTCTCACTTCTTGTTGTTGTTCCGGCGTCAATTCGCCTGCCCAAGAGCCTGTTTGTGATACAACAATGAGGGCTAGAGCCGCCCCAGCGACCAACAATCGTTTCATCTGTGAAACCTCCATACAACTGTTGTTGGGGACTCTAATGGCCCTCGAATCCGTAAAAAGAAAATGGGACTCTTTGGGTCCGCTGTTTGGGTAAGTTGCCAGCTAGGTGATTGGAAAAATCTCCTTGTGAATCGTTAAGAACTGAGTGACCAGGTTTTAAAATGTTCATAAACCCGAAAGCGTAGTTAATGAGCACAGGGGGAAATGCTGACATCCCGATTGACCATCGTTGTCCATGGGATGGACACAATACGTTTGCATCGCTTACATTTTAATTCGAGATTGTCCCCTCGAATTTTGGCAATCAGCTGTCCGCATTCACAACGGGTTTCGCTAGCGACACCAGGATGATCGTTTCGTCTTTTCCTTAAAGTGTGTGTCATGAGATGAAGTTTATTCTATTTGATTTTCATGGACTCTGATTTTAATTTTGATTTTGATAACCATTATTAATATAGAAATTAATGAGGTCCTGTCAACATCATCGTTTCCCGAAAAGTTTTCATTTAAACTATTGATAATATTAGTAAATTAACCATATTATAGGCTTGGAATCGCCAATGAAGAAAAATTACGATGGTAATATTTAGACGTTCGAAAATCATATTTTACCACAGGAATCGTCTGGCATCCTGTTAAAGTGGTACCGCGCACTAAAGTAAGGTGTGTGATCGAAATTAGGTTTCTTTTTCGGTTGGGATCTTTTTCCTGACCAACTAATGGAAGGGAAATTTCGAAAGGAATGATGAAACGGATTTTTATCGGAGTATTAACACTCGTACCTTCCTTATCCGTGTGTGTGTTTGGGATTGGGCTGATCGGATGTGGTTCTTCCCCTCATTTGGTCAAGCGCAGTCAAATGCATATGGGGACTTTGGTCTTTCTCACAGCAGTGGCCCCAGACCAACAGGTTGCCCATAAAGCTATTGAAAAAGGGTTTTCCGAAATTCACCGCTTAGAAGTCATCTTGAGCACCTGGATGCCTGAAAGTGAACTCTCTCGGGTCAACGATGCCGCAGGGAAAACGCCCATCAAGGTAAGTGACGAAACGATAGAGGTATTAGAATATTCGTTGGAAATGGATCACTTGACGGAGGGAGGCTTTAATATTGCCATTGGTCCAGCCGTTGATGCGTGGAATGTGAGCCGTGAGGGGCGAGTTCCCACTCAGCAAGAACTGAATGCTGTTCGACCGTTGATCAATCTTGCGAACCTTCATATTAATCACAAGGCCAAGACCGTCTACCTCGCGGATCCTGGAATGCGTATAGATATCGGCGGCATCGGTAAGGGGTATGCTGCGGACTTGGCCGTGGCAGTGATGCAACAGGTTGGTGCGACGGCAGGAGTTGTGGCCATTTCCGGTGACATTAAAACCTTTGGCCGAATGCCGGAGGGAAAGCGGTTTCAATTTGGAATTCAACACCCCAGAAAGGAACCTGGGCAATTACTGGCGCGCTTGGCATTAGAAGATGAGGCGGTTTCCACAGCAGGCGACTATGAACGGTATTTTGAACGAGATGGGGTTCGCTATCATCATATATTAGATCCACAGACCCTCAAGACGGCGCGGCTATCGCAGAGTGTGACGATTGTCGCAACTGAAGGCGTTGTTGCCGATGGGCTGGATACGGGAATCTTCGTCATGGGGCCGGACAGGGGTTTGGCTTTAATTGAAAGCTTGCCTGGAGTGGAAGGTGTCATTGTTGGAGCAAATGGTACGGTCTTTGTCTCGACAGGATTGCAAAATCGTATCATGATGGAATCAGACAGTAACGTGGTTCCCTAGCAGAATGTTGAAAAAGTCCGCCAGCGGCGTTCTCGGAGCTTTGTCCCCTTCGGGCTCACAGACTTGGTGCTCTTCGCACCGTTCGCGCTCACGTACTCTCTGTACGCTCCGCGTGCCAAAGTTCCTGCGGCCTTGCCCGTGGAAAAGGGCGTACTTGGCGCCCCCGGGTTTGGGTGGGTGAAATAGCAGGCCTTTTTGAACATTCTGCCTAGCAACAGGTGTTTTGTGTATTTCATTTTCAATGATTGGCTTCAGAGAATAATTGAGTTTTTCAACATCCTGGTGATTCTCTTTTTATTTGTTACCGATAAAGGAGTTCACACTCCTGCAAGCAGTTGCCATGCCCCACTGTAACATCTGTTGTTTTAGATTTCAGGTGCTATTGCTGTGCCTGTTCCTTCAGGTGGGGGGGTGCCTGTCTGACCGAAGAGACCCAATTCCCGATTGGGAAGGACTTCATGAGCGTGAGTTGGTGGAAATGATGGGACCGCCGACAGAACGAGTGGCGTTGCCAGGGGGAAAGGTGCAACTCATCTTTGACCAAGGGCGGTTAGATCCACATGCCGGCACACATGAATCCTGGACCTGTCGAGTGTATTTCGAGACCGATTCACGTGGATTTGTCCAAGGTGTGTCCTCTTCGGGATGTTGAATGGAATCAATCTATAAACAGAGGGCCAGGTGGATCCACCATGTTCAAATTCATGTCCTCTGTTGTGCACGGTAGAGGGAATAAAAAAGGGCTCCGTATGGAGCCCTTTTTTATTGACGCTGTGGAGTTAAATCGTGTGGAGGTCATCCACCATGTTTTGGCATGTCTCCATGGGGTGATTTGCCGCGTGAGTAGCGCTTCATCTTCTTTGTGCCATGGTTTTTGATGCGCTCATGGATGGTTTTCATTCTGGAACGTTGCTCTTTACTGAGAACCGCTTTCGCATCTCGACGGGTTTTGATTGAGGCCAAATACAGATTGGCTCTTAATTGATGCACATTTTTTAACTTAGTTTCAATGTCCGACATGCTGGCGTCGTCGGTGCGAAGCAGTTCATGGAGATCTAAGTTCGCCAAATCACCTGCCGCTTTCAGCTTGATTTGAGTCTTCTTGAATTGTGTTTCGAGCGCCCGTAGGTCTGATTCTTGTTGGTCCGTAATCCCCATCCCGTCTTTGAACTTTAACACATGCCCAATGAACTCACTGGCACTTTGATGAGGGCCAGGATGGCCTGAATTATGTGCGCTATGGCCACTGACTTTACCTCCAGAATGCCCTCCGCCATAAGGCGAAGTCCCGTGGCCCGAACGTCCCATGCCCTGATGCGGGGACCCATGGGCAGAGCCCTGACCTTCATATCTAACAAGATGTCTCGTCGCGCTGTTGTGTTGATAGTCGATACCTTGATTCTCACCATGAGGAATCAACTGACTATGTGGGGATTGATGTAGAGCGCTGGAAGGATCGGCATAGGTTGTAGCCACTAATGACACGAGTGCTATGCCGGTTAAGGATAGATGTGTCAACCACTTCGGGAGAGTCCTAGGTGAAAACCTCATGATCGGTTCCTCCTTTCACTAGTCACAAAAAAAAGTCTAAAAAATGATATGACGATGGCTGAATCGTGGGTCATGCAGAAAACAACCGGCTCATATTGTCTATTATAAATCGGTTCATAGGAAGAAGCGAATGGTTTACTTTTGTTGGATTCACAACTCATCTAGGGATAGGGAGAGACATGCACGGTCATTATAACGGTTTTGAACCCTATGCCAATATTATGTGTATTTTCGGTGGTTTGGACCCTTTGTGTGAGACAACCAGGGTTCCTTGGACGAACCTAATTCAAGCGGAAATCAAACGATTCGGCAACAACCAGAAAAACAGCTAGGTTAGGGAAGATTGCGTTGATGGAGAAACCGTCATCGACGAGGCAAGGTCTCGTTCAAATCCTTGCCGCAATTCTTGCATTGTCCGTCGGCGAGTTGAATCGGGTCGCAGTAAAGTTCTAATTTGTGAGTATGAATGGTAAAACCATTCTGAGCCGCGACGGCTTCCTGCAGTTCCTCAATTTGGCAGTTTTCAAATTCGATAATCTTATCGCATGTTGTACAGATCAAATGATCATGGTGTCCCTTATGGGCGACATTGTCGAACTGTGTTTGGGCTCCAAAATGTTGTTCTTGCGCCAATCCGGTTTCACACAGCAATTTTAGAGTGCGGTATACAGTAGCCAGCCCGATATGGGGATCTTTTTTCGCTAACAACCGGTACATTTGTTCGGCCGTCACATGTTCCATTTTCAGAAAGCTCGTCAGAATATTTTCTCGCTGGCGAGTGAGCTTGAGTTGATGCTTCGCCAGATGCTGTTTAAGGATTTCCAGTTCTTTGACC
>JAYWMS010000314.1:0-3219 GCA_035873215.1 Nitrospirota bacterium
CCCCGGTGCAAGTCCAGATTCTTACAAAAGCACCAGCCCTAGGTCCGATAGAAGTCGAGCAATTCGTAACGTTTCCCATTGAAACAAATTTGAGCGGCCTTCCTGGGCTTAAAGAACTTCGCTCGATTTCTCAGTTTGGGATATCCGTCGTCACCGCAATATTTGAAGATCATGTCGATCTGTATCTAGCACGCCAACTGGTCAATGAACGCTTAGCTATCGCCATTGAACAAATTCCCAAAGAATATGCCCGACCCATGATGGGACCGCTGACCACAGGGCTTGGTGAGGTCTATCAATTTACGCTCAGTGGCGGGGGATTCAGTCCCATGGAATTACGCACGTTGTTGGAATGGGATATTGGGCGCCGGCTTCGTTCCGTTCCCGGAGTGGTCGAAGTCAATATTTGGGGCGGGCGGGAAAAACAGTTTCAAGTGATGGTCGATCCTCAAAAACTGTTGGCGCTCAAGCTGTCACTCAAGGATGTGTATGAGGCCCTTGAAAGCAACAATGCGCTGACGGGCGGTGGCTACATCGTGCACGAACGAGAGCAGTTTCTTATTCGGGGCGAAGCGATGGCCAAAGGTGTGGAGGATCTCGGAAAAATCCTCGTCGAACATGCCCCGGGTGGAATCCCGATTTACGTCAATGATGTGGCTTTTGTTCAAGAAGGCGCGAACCTTCGAATAGGCGCGGCAACCAGGATGGGTGAAGGAGAAACCGTCATTGGCATGGTGCAAATGTTAGCAGGGGCCAATGCCAACCGAGTAGTGGAGCAAGTCAAAGCTCGCGTCGAAGAGATTCAAGCCAGCCTACCGGAAGGCGTGGTCATCGAACCATATTACGATCGTTCAATCTTTGTCTCTCAGGTCATTCACACCGTGCGAACGAACCTGTTAGAAGGCGGATTACTCGTCATTGCCATTCTATTTTTGTTCCTTGGGAATTTTCGCTCAGGACTGATCGTCGCAGCAGCCATTCCTATATCCATGCTGATTGCGTTTACCGGGATGCTCAAGACCGGACTATCCGGGAACCTCATGAGTCTTGGCGCCATCGATTTTGGTTTGCTGGTCGATGGATCGGTCGTGATGATTGATAACATTCTTCGAAAGCTGGGCAACCTGAAAGATCAGTCGGACGAAGCCAGAGTCCAAGCCATTCAAGACGCGGCCAAAGAAGTGCTCCGACCCATTACGTTTGCGATCGGCATTATTATCTTGGTCTATCTTCCCATTCTGACTCTGACGGGTGTGGAAGGGAAGATGTTCCAGCCAATGGCGTTCACCGTCATCTTTGCCCTCGCTGGATCGCTCCTGTTTGCGTTAGCTGCCGTTCCGACCCTGGCCTTTTGGTTAGCGAAGACTCAGTCAAATCCTGAAGGGACGTGGATCGTTCGAAAGTTGCGCCAAATCTATGAACCCTGTCTTCGCTTCTCAATCAGCAAACCCCTGTTAGCTGCGGGGTCAGCCGTCGTGTTGTTTGTGGTAAGTCTGTTCATCGGCATGTCGCTAGGCGTGGACTTTATGCCTCGCTTGGACGAAGGCGATCTCGCGGTTCAGGTATGGCGACTACCCAGTGTCTCCCTTGATGAATCCGTCGCGACCGCGCTGCAGGTAGAAGCGAGTCTTCTCACATTTCCCGAGGTCATCAAGGTCGTCAGCCGGACCGGCAGCCCGGAAGTCGCCACCGATCCTATGGGGATCGAACTCTCGGATGTGTTCGCGGTGTTAAAACCCAAGGATGAATGGACCAGTGCCCAGACCAAGGAAGAACTGATCGAGAAGATGCAACATGCCATTTTGGAATCGGTGCATGGGGTGGGTCTCGGATTTACCCAGCCGATTGAAATGCGATTTAACGAACTCATTGCGGGCACAAGTTCGGATATTGCGGTGAAAATTTTCGGGGAGGATCTGAAGGTTCTACGCAAACATGCTGAGCAGGTCGCCACTGCGTTACAAAGCATTCAAGGGGCGACCGATGTGAAAGCTGAGCAAGTGTCAGGCGTTCCTCGAATTCGTATTATCGTGGATCGAGACCAGATTGCTCGCTACGGCATTTCTGCCGATGAGGTGTTGATCTATGTCCAAACTGCCCGTGCGGGGCAACATGTCGGAACCATTTTTGAAGGCCAAAAACGTTTTGCTCTCGTGTTACGTCTGACTGACCAATCCTCGGCCAGTCCTGCTGCGCTCCGAAATTTGCTGGTGCCCACTCCGCATGGCGAACTAGTCCCATTATCCCGCATCGCGCAAGTGATCGTCGATGAAGGACCTGCGCAGATAAGTCGCGAAAATACCCATAGACGAATCGTGGTGGAAGCCAATATTCGAGGCCGAGACCTGGGTGGCTTTATGACCGAAGCACAAAAGACCATTCGGGAAAAGGTATCGCTACCAACCGGATACTATCTTGAATGGGGCGGGCAATTTGAACATTTAGATGAAGCCACGAAACGCTTATCAATGGTCGTACCCATCACATTGCTCCTGATCATCGGAATGCTCTCCCTAATATTCGGGGCGCTTCGCCCGGCCTTTCTCATTTTCCTCAATGTCCCCTTAGCGCTGTCAGGAGGAATCTTGGCATTGTGGATTCGGGGACTTCCTTTGAGTATTTCTGCGAGTGTGGGCTTTATCGCATTGTTTGGCATTGCTGTTCTGAATGGGGTGGTCTTGGTTTCACGAATCCGTACTCTCGAGGGAAAGGGACTGTCACGTGAACAGGCCGTCACACAAGGAGCATTCGATCGACTTCGCCCCGTGTTGATGACCGCCTTGGTGGCTAGCTTCGGGTTCCTCCCCATGGCTCTGGCTACTACCATGGGGGCAGAAGTTCAACGACCATTGGCCACGGTTGTGATTGGTGGCTTAATTACATCCACTGCCCTCACGCTGTTAGTCATTCCTGCCATCTATAAATATTTCTGTCCAAATGAAAAAATTAGGAGCTGATGACCAATCGAGGAGATCAATGAAACTTCAGAAGCAAGGGGGGTGTTCAAAAAGGCCCGTCCAGCAAGGCCGCAGGTTCTTTGGCGCGGGGAGCGTACAGGCAGTACGTGAGCACGACAAAGGGCCGAGAACGCCGCTGACGCCCTTGTTCAACATCCCCTCCTGGGAAACCATGGGATAAACGCATTGGTGGTTCTCTGATAATCCCTATAATCATCTCCACGAGTCTTTAGTGCTTGCGCTTCAGCAAATGGAATCCCGC
>JAYWMS010000327.1:0-12243 GCA_035873215.1 Nitrospirota bacterium
CATATGAAGGCATAATACGATGACCATTTTGAGCAAAAAATCACGGCCTTCTTCTTTTGGTGAGCGAGATGACTTGCCTGCCACATTCCTTGGTGCCTATCAAAAAGGGTTTGCCATGTTGACCCAGGCAGGGCTATCGAATGCTGGCAATGAAGCCATGTGGCTGATGGAGTCCGGGTTGGGAATTTCACGAGCGGCGGTGTTTACCGATCAGGAGACTCCGGTTTCGTGTGAAGGATGGACGGACACACTTGAGATGTTTCATCGAAGAGCGGCACATGAGCCTTTACAGTACATTATGGGCACTCAAGAATTTCGTGGATTGAATGTACGGGTTGCTTCGGGGGTCTTTATCCCACGTCCCGAAACCGAATTGCTCGTGGGCGAGGTGATCGCCCATCACGATCCAAGGGGGTCGGCGCGTATTGCAGATATTGGTACAGGGTCCGGATGTATAGCCCTGGCCCTGGCCGTAGAGATTCCCAAAATCCAAGTATATGCAATTGATCAAAGTCCGACTGCCTTGGATCTGGCAAAACAAAATGCCGAACAACAAATGGTCCAGAATTGTATTACTTTCCTGGAGGGGGATTTGGTTCGACCATTGTATGCACTGGGATTGGAAGTAGGTTTTTCATGTATCGTGTCGAACCCCCCCTACATACCCACCGGTCAGCTAATTTCCTTGCCCTTGACTGTGCGAGGGTTTGAGCCATTGATGGCCCTTGATGGTGGGGTCGATGGATTAGATTTCTATTTTCGGCTCCTGAAAGAAACCCCATGTTTGTTAAAACCCGGTGGTAGGTTGGTGATGGAAATGGGCGAGGGGCAGGCTGACCTCGTGTGTCACGAAGCTGAACGACAGGGTACATTCAGAGTGTGTCGAATTTGCAGTGATAGTGCGGGAATTGCCCGTGTCGTGTCTTTGGAGCGAGTAGGTTGATTCTAAGTTGTAGAAATTTCGATTTGACTTTTCTGACCGGGTTTGTACAAGTGATGCCTTAAAAAACCTGCGGACTTTCATTCTTCGTCCCGTCATTCTTACGCTACAGGTCAACATGACTCACTACAAAGGGTAGAACGCGGGAATCCAGAGTTTGGAAATCCATCACTGAATGACCGCTAATTTTTGTGGGCTTGAGGGACATCGGGCGGGGGGAATACGGCAAAGTTTCATGAAAATCAGCCATTGCCTGTTAAGTGACATGCAAATTGAACTGCAAGTTTTCGCAACGAATTCGTGGTCTGAAGGCATGTTCGTTAGTCCTCTCTCTTGCCTCATCACGTCACCATAAGAAAGTCTCTTGCCAACTGTTTTTAAGTGTCCCCTTAATCCGAAAGTTAGGATAGGTACATGGATCACATTCTCATCACCGGAGCACGGCCCCTCAAAGGCCAGGTGACCGCTGCCGGAGCCAAAAATTCGGCTCTTCCCATTCTGGCTTCGACATTGCTGGGTGGAGGTGAATGTGTCATTGACAATCTGCCCCAGGTTCGAGATGTCGCTACCATGAAGATGCTCTTGAGCTTGTTAGGGGCTTCGGTCAAGGCCGAGGGCAGTCAGGTGATCATTGATACGGAATCGGTACAGTCGCTGGAAGCTCCGTATGATTTGGTCAAGACGATGCGTGCCTCAGTATTAGTGCTTGGCCCACTCCTAGCACGTTTTGGGGAAGCCATTGTGTCTCTTCCTGGAGGATGTGCCATTGGCCCGAGACCAGTGAATCTGCACCTCCAGGGTTTAACGAAACTAGGCGCACAGATTACACTAGAACATGGGTACATTCGCGCGCATGCGACACGGTTGCGGGGAGATCGAATTGACCTGGAAACTCCGACTGTGACGGGAACCGAAAATCTGATGATGGCTGCGTGTTTGGCGGAGGGGACCACGGTGCTCAACAACGCCGCCATGGAACCAGAAATCATAGATTTGGCAAAGTTCTTGATCCAGCGAGGAGCCAAGATACATGGAGCAGGAACAGGCCGAATCGTGATTGATGGCGTGTCGGCATTGCATGGGGGGGAGCATCGGGTTGTCCCGGATCGCATTGAAACTGGTACGTTTCTCATCGCTGGAGCCATGACGGGTGGTGATGTTGAGGTGTTGGGATGTGTTCCGGGCCATTTGGACTCCGTCGTTTCGAAGTTGCGGGAGTGTGGGGTCGTGGTTGAGG
Organism: Nitrospirota bacterium; assembly: GCA_035873215.1. Lineage (GTDB taxonomy): Bacteria > Nitrospirota > Nitrospiria > Nitrospirales > UBA8639 > JAYWMS01. The sequence continues at coordinate 2,178 of JAYWMS010000327.1, forward strand.
AGGGACCAGAATCTCTACGAGTCAAAGCACTGAATCGCGTCAAGGCAGTAGACGTGCAAACGTTTCCTTATCCGGGGTTTCCCACTGACCTTCAGCCACAGATCATGGCCATGATGTGCGTGGCAGATGGAACGTCGGTTATTTCGGAAATGGTGTTTGAAGGGCGATTCCTTCATGTGTCAGAGTTGCAACGGATGGGAGCACAAATTACCGTTGATGGGGCACGGGCAGTGGTCAAAGGGTTTTCAACCCTGACTGGGGCACCGGTCATGGCTTCCGATTTGCGGGCAAGTGCAGGATTGATTTTGGCCGGGTTAGCCGCGGAAGGGGAAACCCAAGTGTCGCGCGTGTATCATCTGGATCGTGGCTATGAACGAATTGAAGACAAGTTGCAGGGATTAGGGGCGATCATTCACCGTGTGAAGGGAGCGGCATGAGTGATATGGTGACGGTAGCTTTGTCTAAGGGGAAACTTCTCCATCCCACGCTCGAGATGTTTAGAAAAGCAGGGTACTGCGGGCCTGATATTAGCTCTGATGACCGACGGCTAGTCTATGAGGCGCCGGAAGCGGGGGTCATCTTTCTTATGGTGCGGCCATCTGATGTGCCCACTTATGTGGAATATGGTGCAGCAGATGTGGGAGTGGCAGGGAAGGATTTATTGCTGGAGCAGGGCCTGGATGTCTATGAACCCTTGGATTTACGAATCGGTGGGTGTCGCATTTCCGTGGCTGCACTCCAGGGGGCGGAGGGACCCACTCGAATGTCTTCCAAGGTACGGGTCGCGACCAAGTATCCGCATATCACGGAACAATATTTCAACCAACAGGGCATTCCTGTAGAGATTATTAAACTCTACGGGTCGATGGAATTAGCTCCCCTAGTCGGCCTTGCGGATCGTATTGTTGATTTGGTGTCGAGTGGCCAGACCTTGCGCGCGAACAACCTCGTGGAAACGGACGTGATTGCCTGGTCGACCGCGCGATTAATCGTGAATCGAGCCAGCCTCAAAATGAAACATGATGTGATGAGCAAGATGATTCGTCAACTGAAAAAAAGTCGTCCACCTGATACCACTCCGAAAGAGTTCCAGTGAAGATTGTCTCATCATCCGACCCTCAGTACTCCCGGGTGTTAAGGCAAGTTTGCCAACGGTCAGTTCAGCACAACGCCAAAACGAATCAAACCGTCAAGCAGATTCTTCAATCGGTGGAACGAAGCGGAGATGCTGCTGTCGTCCGCTATGTCCGGAAATTTGATGGGATTCAAATGCGCCCCAAAGATTTTCCTGTGTCTCGTGTGGAGATACAACGGGCGTATGCGGAGGTAAGCAAGGAAGAACTTCAAGCCCTACGGTTTGCTACACGTCGCATCCGTGCTTTTCATCAACGTCAAAAGGTAAAAACGTGGGTCTGTCAAGAAAAAGGGGTCAAGCTGGGCCAGATCATTGCCCCCCTGGATGCCGTTGGTTTGTATGTGCCAGGAGGAAAGGCGCTGTATCCCTCCACCGTCTTGATGAATGCGCTTCCTGCCAAAGTGGCAGGGGTGCCGCGTGTGGTGATGTGTTCACCAACGTCGACCGGGGATATCCATCCGTATTTGTTGGTGGCCGCCGATATGGCTGGAGTCGATGAGATCTATCGGGTTGGTGGGGTGCAGGCTATTGGAGCGATGGCGTATGGTACTCAAACCATCCCCCGAGTGGATAAGATCGTTGGGCCTGGCAACATGTATGTCGCGGCGGCCAAACGAGCCGTGTACGGAATCCTTGATATCGATATGATTGCCGGTCCGAGTGAGTTACTGGTCATTGCCGATCAGACAGCCGACCCCAGGTATTGTGCCGCCGATCTGTTATGTGAGGCGGAACACGATCAAGAAGCCCAAGTGTATCTTGTGACAGCCTCGATGCGGATGGCGAAAGCGGTGGTGGCCCAAGTCCGCAAACAACTGAAGACATTGAGCCGAAAAGACATTGCGACGCATTCTGTGAATCGATATGCTGTGGCGTTCGTAGTCCCTGATATGGATGAGGCCGCGGAGGTGGCGAATGCGATCGCTGCTGAACATGTAGAACTCCAAGTGGCGCAGCCCTTTGAGTATGTGAAAAAAATTCGTCATGCAGGGGCCATCTTTCTTGGAAAATATACGCCTCCTGCCGTGGCTGATTATGTTGCTGGGCCGAACCACGTTTTGCCGACCGGCGGTTCCGCTCGGTTTTTTTCGGCCTTGTCTCTGCATGACTTTGTTAAGCGAACGAATTTGATTGCCTTCAATAAGAATCAGCTTCGTGTGGTGAAGCCGTATGTCACCCGATTGGCCGGAATGGAAGGGTTCCAAGCACATGCACATTCAATAGAAAGTCGAGATTTATGAAGATTGCCAAAGGTCCTCGATGGGCTGAGATCGATCGACAAACCAAGGAAACATCAGTTCGGGCACGATGGGAGTTGGATGGCACCGGTGGTGGAACCATTGCCACGACCATTCCGTTTGTCGATCACATGTTGGATCTTTTAGCCAAACACGGATTCTTTAATCTGACGGTGGAAGCCAAAGGGGATACCGAAATCGATGACCATCATACGGTCGAGGATATTGGCATCGTCCTGGGAGCGGCCTTAAAGGAAGCCCTGGAGAAGAAATCGGGGATTCGCCGCTTTGGGTGGGCCACAGTGCCATTGGATGAAACGTTGGCGCAGGTGGTAGTGGATTTAAGTGGACGGCCGTTTTTGGTTTACAATGTGTCCTTACCCCATCGCCAAGTTAAAGGCTTTGATTTGGGCTTGTTTGAAGATTTCTTTCAGGCGTTCGTGAGTCAAGGCGGGCTCAATCTGCATGTGAACGTCCACTATGGTCGAAATTCCCACCATATCATGGAGGCGATTTTCAAAGGCTTGGCAAAAGCACTTGATCAGGCTACGACGATTGATGATCGGGTATCGGGGGTGCTGTCAACCAAAGGCTCCCTGTAGGAAACCCTAATTACCAAATCCGTGATTGGGAACAGGTGAGTGAGTGAATTGGGAAATAATTAGGACATAGAAAATGATGAGTTTCCTATGCGGATCAGGATTTATGTATTACGCTTTTCACCACATGGATAACGGATCAGGGATTTCAAAATGATTGCCATCGTTGATTATGAGATGGGGAATTTGCGAAGCGTGCAGAAGGCCTTTGAAGCCGTCGGGCATCAGGCGGTGCTGACCAGTGATCAAGCGGTCATCGAGGAGGCTTCACATGTCGTGCTCCCTGGCGTCGGGGCCTTTGGCGATTGTATGGCCAATTTGCAACGATTGGGGTTGGTGGAATGCCTTCGCCGAGTGATTGCCCAGGGAAAACCTTTTTTAGGTATTTGTCTTGGGTTGCAAGTGTTGTTTACGCAGGGCGAAGAGTTTGGTGTGCATCGGGGTCTTGAGGTTTTTAAGGGGACCGTCAAGAAATTTTCGTTTTCCCAGTCGAAGGGGAATCATCGGAAAATTCCACACATGGGGTGGAATACGATCAACCCGGAGCAATCGAGCCCTGTGTTGCAAGGGGTCCACTCTGATGCGTATGTGTATTTTGTGCATTCCTATTTCGTAGAGCCTGAAGACTCCTCGGTAATTTGCACCTTAACCGATTATGGAATTCCTTTTGTCTCCAGTGTCGCGAAAAATAATATATTTGCTTGTCAATTTCACCCTGAGAAAAGTCAGCAAGTTGGATTAAATATTCTAAAAAATTTTGGAGCATGGCATTGAATCCATTTAGAACGCGTGTAACGGGTTGTGGCCCAAAAAAGAGTGTTCCAGGATTCTTAAGCCTAATTATTCTCATGGGGGGAATGACGGCATGTGCTCCTGATACTGTGAATGTTCAACGCAGCCATCAGTTTTCACCGAAATCGATCAAGCGCATTGCCCTCCTTCCCTTTTCGGCGCTTCCAGGATCTCGTGGAGTGTATCAATCAGTAGGGGAAGGCCCTTCCCCTAATCTGGGAACTTCGGAGATTCGTCAATCGTTTGATTCCACTTCCGGTCCCCTTCCTTTGCGTTCTCATTCCACGACGATTGCGGTTCCCGAATCTGCCCCGAATCTGATTACGCACATGGTGTTTTCGAATTTGGTGAGTCGACCCGGACTGCAGACTATTGCGCCGGGAATCGCTGCAGCGTCGATCCCCAATGGTATGGCTGTATCAGAATTGATGAAGTCTAAAGGTGAGATCCAGCGATTGGGTAAATCTTTGGCTGTCGATGCCATCCTTTACGGGGTCGTGCGAGTTTATCGAGAGCGAGCCGGAACGAAGCTGGCAGCCATCCCGGCTGCAGTCGGGTTTGAGGTGTCGCTCATTGATGGGCGGACGGGATTGGTTTTGTGGAAGGGTGATTATTTTGAGGAACAAAAACCATTGACCGAAGATGTCAGGGGATTTTTTTCGCGTGGCGGAACATTCGTGACAGCCGAAGAATTAGCCCGTTCCGGTGTCCATCGAGTGATGGAACGATTTTGAATTGGAACTCCATGAGGCTTGCCAACGCTTGTGCCTGACATGAAGGGCCATTCACATTCGTCTCATATAGGAATAATGTTGAAAGACGTCGCGGTTTATGGTCATCATTCCGGCGATTGATTTAAAGGAAGGCCGGTGTGTTCGGCTTCGCCAGGGAGACCTCAATCAAGAGACTCAGTATTCTCATGATCCTCCAGCGATGGCCGCGCATTGGCAGGCGCAAGGGGCATCGTGCTTACACGTGGTCGATCTAAATGGGGCTGTCGAAGGCCTCCCCAAAAACATTGATCATGTCCTTGCGATTGCTTCCACCATCTCCATTCCCATTCAGGTAGGTGGAGGAATCCGGACCATCGAGACAATTCGAACCTACTTGTCTCAAGGGGTACGAAAGGTCGTTCTGGGTACGGCCGTTCTAGACAATGTGCCCCTCTTGGCCCAGGCCTGCGAAGAATTTCCTGATCGCATTATCGTTGGGGTGGATGTTAAGCAAGGCAAAGTGGCTGTTCAAGGGTGGACGAACCTTTCTGCAGTGACCCCAACGCAAATTTTCGAAACCCTTCGACCGTTCCCAATTTCGGCCGTGATCTTTACCGAGATCAGCCGTGATGGCATGCTTGAAGGACCAAACCTGTCCGCGCTGGCGCAAGCAGTCGACGAAAGTCCGTTTCCTGTTATTGCTTCCGGTGGAGTAACCCGCCTAGAAGACGTTCAAGCGGTGAAGCAATTAGGTGAGAAGGTAACGGGAGTTATCGTCGGGAAAGCCCTGTATGAAGGTATGATGGAATTGTCTGCGGCCATTAAAGTTGCCGGTGGTGATGGGTCGGAATCTCCGACGTGCTAAGCAAACGCATTATTCCGTGCTTAGATGTGAAAGATGGGCGTGTGGTGAAAGGGGTTTCCTTTGTGGACCTTCGAGATGCCGGCGATCCTGTGGAAGTGGCCACGATCTATGATCGTGCCGGGGCCGATGAGTTATGCTTTCTGGACATTACCGCATCTCATGAGAATCGAGGAACGATTCTCGATGTAGTCTCTCGAACGGCGGACCGGGCTTTTATGCCATTGACTGTGGGAGGAGGGGTACGAACACTTGATGATATTCGTGCACTCTTAAAAGCCGGTGCGGACAAGGTGAGTATCAATACAGCTGCGGTTCGCGAGCCTGAATTTGTGACGGCTGCAGCGAAGCGGTTTGGGACGCAGTGTATTGTGGTGGCGATTGATGCCAAACGTGTGACGACGTCATCTGCATCCAAACTAAGATGGGAGGTGTTCACCCACGGAGGACGAAATCCCACTGGGCTTGATGTGGTTGAGTGGGCTGAATCAATGGAAAATCATGGTGCCGGAGAAATTCTCTTGACGAGCATGGATCAGGATGGCCAGCAAGACGGGTATGATTTGGAATTGACTGCAACAATATCTGAAGCGGTGACGATTCCTGTCATCGCCTCAGGAGGGGCTGGATCACTCGAACATTTATATGATGCCTTTACAAAGGGGAAGGCAGATGCCGTTCTGGCAGCATCGATTTTTCATTATCAAACCTACAGTATTGAGGAAACCAAAGCCTACTTGCGGGATCGGGGCATACCGATGCGAATGGTGAACGGACATGGGTACTGATTCCGAGAGTCAAGTGCCACAGGGGATAGACACCCTGCAATTTGATGACCGTGGGCTGATTCCTGCCGTGGTCCAGGATTGGCGGGATGGAACGGTCCTGATGGTGGGATGTATGAACCGGGAATCACTCCAGTTGACGATGGCAACTGGCGATGTGCATTTCTGGAGCCGATCGCGCAAGCAATTATGGAAAAAGGGGGAAACGTCTGGACACCTTCTTCATATGAAACAACTGTTCGTTGATTGCGATCACGATACCATATTGGTGAAGGCCGAGCCGGTTGGTCCAACCTGTCATACGGGAAGTCAGTCCTGTTTTTTTTCTGAGTATACCGAACAGGGTGTGATGGAGAATAGGACAGCTGATCACGTTCAAGGAGGCATCCTTGAACGATTGTATGAAATGGTGATTGAGCGGAAAATAACACCCCGCGAAGGATCATATGTTTCGTCATTGCTTCAGGGTGGAACCGATCGCATTTTGAAAAAGGTTGCTGAGGAATCCGGCGAAGTCTTGCTGGCGATGAAAAATGAGAAGAGAGAAGAGATTGTGTATGAGGTGTCGGACCTTCTCTTTCACACTATCGTTGCCCTTGGAAATGCCGGGGTGCCGATGGCAGAAATCCATGAAGAGTTAGGTAAGCGATTCGGGCAGTCCGGGTTGAAAAAGCAATCAGGTGAGGGTTCGCATGAGTAACTGCCTTTTTTGTCGAATCGTTTCAGGCGAGATTCCGTCCAAGATGGTGTATCAGGACGAGCAATGCATGGCATTCGATGATGTGAATCCTCAGGCGCCGGTACACGTGTTGGTGATTCCCAGGGCTCATGTCGAGTCCCTTCAAGGATTTCAAACTTCAGAGACTAACCTTATGGGTGCATTACTTCAGGGCTGTCGTGAAGTGGCCCAACTCAAGGGGGTCTCAGATTCGGGCTATCGAGTGGTGGCCAATACTGGTTCCTCAGCCGGGCAAACTGTCTTTCATATGCATTTGCATGTTTTAGGTGGCCGATCATTCGCCTGGCCACCTGGCTAATAACCTTATTCGTGACGCGTAATCTATAAACCGTTGGGGACAAGGATAACCTGAGTGTTCCTGTACATTACCGCTCACAGCTCACAGATTATTGCCTAGGGCTGTCTACTCAAGACTCCTAATCCATGAACCCTTCAAGCGTTTGCCGGTTGACTTGTTTTTCCTGCCTTGATATAGTCTGTGAAAATTTCTTTATATTACAATATGTTAGATAAGTTTTCCCTGTCTCGGCTAGGTTAGCAAACAGGCTTCGAGGAAGAGCCTTGGCAACCGCACGTGGTGGATTTCCACCGTCTATTTTGCATCAAATCCGTGATTCCGTGGACATCGTTGACCTGGTGTCCCAATACGTCAGCTTGTCTAAAACAGGACAAAACTATAAAGGGCTGTGTCCCTTCCACGCAGAGAAAACTCCTTCCTTTTCTGTCAATTCTCCCAAGCAGATGTTTTATTGTTTCGGATGCGGAACAGGTGGCGATGCATTCACCTTTCTGATCAAAAAAGAAGGCCTCACGTTTGTTGAAGCCGTTAAAGAATTGGCTGAACGGGCGCACATCCCAATCCCTGAAAATGCAGGACAATCGTTTACTCAAGAAAACGGTGATCAGAGAAAGATTCTTGAGGAGCTTCATGTGGCATCAAAGGAGTGGTTTCATCGGAATCTTATTGAGCCCACGGTTGGCAAGTCGGCCATGCAGTATTTACAGGGTCGTGGGTTTTCAACGGATACGTTGGATCGATTTGGGGTGGGGTTTGCCCAGTATGCCTGGGATGGCCTGACCCAGTATCTCTTGAAACGCGGAGCCAAACCCGCAGATCTTGTGCGAGCAGGGCTGGCTATCGCCAAAAATGTTGAGACCAATCCATCGGCGAGTCCCGGCCGATGCCACGACCGGTTCCGTGGGCGCGTCATGGTGCCGATTTCTGATCTTCGAAGCAAGGTCATTGCATTTGGAGGCCGTGTGCTCGATGACGACTCGCCTAAATATCTCAACTCACCTGAAACTCCTCTGTTTAATAAACGACGGTGTTTATTCGGCTTAGATCATGCCAGAGAAGATGCCAGCCGACTGAACACGCTGCTGATCGTGGAAGGGTACTTTGATGTGTTGGCCTTGTATCAAGCTGGCATCAAGCACGTCTGCGCACCCTTAGGAACCGCGTTGACTTCGGAACATGTGGATCTGCTTCGTCGGTTTGTGAATTCGGTGGTGCTCACGTTTGATGGGGATGCTGCAGGTGTCAATGCATCGGTGCGTACTCTGGATGTCTTTCTGAACAGCGGTGTTGGCGTCAAAGTATTAATGTTGCCGGCGGGGGATGACCCAGACACCCTTGTCAAAGCTCAGGGGGCCGACGCGTTCAAGGAATTGCAGGAGCAAGCCGTCCCGTTATTGGACTTTGTCATCGAACGAAGTTTGTCAGGTGCCCAGAAGAGTACCGTGGAAGAGCGTACTCGGCGTGTTGACGATGTGTTGCGTATTTTGGCCAAAGTCACGAATCCGATCGAAAAAGAAGAACATACTCAACGTGTCGCGGAGCAACTTGGAATCCGGCATCACCTGCTTCTAGAACGTTTCCCGATGTTACTAAGAACGCGTGATGTAAAAAAGTCGCCACCGGCTCCCAATCGATCACCGGACAATCGGGTTCCACCAGGGAAGCGAGACAATCGTGAGGAACGTGACCTTGTAGGTTTGCTCCTTCACGGTGAATTGAATGCCCAGCATGTCAAAGATCTGCGTCCCGAAGACTTCTCGGTTCCCGCCCATCGTCGACTCATAGAAATTGGGCTGGAACATGTCAGGGACGATGGGGGTATCAGTCTTTCGGATGTCATCATGGAATCCAGTCATGATGACATGTGCGCGCAATTGACGGCAGAGCTGATCGTGGATGTGCCACATTTTGATGATCATCAAGAATACATCAATGGCTGCTTGCGAGTGTTAAAGCAACGACGATTAAAGTCTTCGTTGGATGACGTCATTGTTCGTTTGCGAGTTGCAGAACGGGAAGGTCGTGTAGAGGACGTGAAGGAATTGAATGACCAAATTGAGGCCTTGCGTGGGCAAAAGGCTGATCTAGCAATGACAGGGTTACCATCACTGGACTGTTGAATAATTTGAATACTCTTAAAATGCCATTCACCATTCACTCATCTCATGAACCGCAAAGAGCCATAGGGGATGTTCAAAAAAGCGCGCTCGGCCAGGCCGCAGGCGCTTTGGTGCGCGGAGCGTACGGGCCAGTACGTGAGCGCGAACGCCGCGAAGAGCGGCAAATCTGTGAGCCCGAAGGTCAGGAAAAGTGTCGAGAACGCCGCTGACACCCTTTTTCAACGTTCCCTAACCGTAGGAGCTGCTATGCCAAAACTTGGGGTATCCAGTAGATCACGGTCTTCAATCTTTTTTGCGCCGAAACAGCGGCGTCCACTATTTCAGAAGGTGAAGTTGAATGAGGGACGGCAACTTGTTGGAGCCTCCGATGTGTCCATAACGGTGATCGAATCCACGAAAAAGATCACCCAACCCGAAGAGTTGACAAACCATTCTGATAAAGACATCGACCTGAGTCCAGGAGAGTTAACTCGTACTGATGATCCCGTGCGCTTGTATCTTCGTGAGATGGGGGAGGTCTTTCTCCTCACGCGGGAAGGGGAGATTGAACTGGCCAAACGGATCGAAGAAGGCAAATACGAACTGTCCCTGTCCATCGCAGGGATCCCGATGACCCTCCTGGCCTTAGAGGCCTTCCGCAGCCAGCTGAAAAAAGGCGACCTGCGCCTGCGCGACCTCATCGTCATTCAGGAACCCGTCGAAGACGAAGATCTCGATGATGTCGTTGAAGAGACGGATGAAGAAGAACTCCGGGAGCATGTCCTGGCCGAACTCGACAAAGTCCG
>JAYWMS010000333.1:0-5628 GCA_035873215.1 Nitrospirota bacterium
CGAGGAGCTTTTCTCGCCATTGTCCAAAAAGCCAGAGAAACCAGAAAATAATCCTTTACTATAGGGGGCCTGTTGAATATTTCTCTCACATGGCCAATAAATGCCTTAAACGAAATCGATAGCAGCAGCCGACGGGAATGGTCAAAAAAGCATGCCCTGAGTCTTTCCGAAGGGTTTGCTTTGTCACCCGCCCAAACCCAAGGGCGCCAAGACGCCCTTTTCCACGGGCAAGGCCGCAGCCATTTTGATGCGCGGAACGTACTCACAGTACGTGAGCGCGAACGCCGCGGAGAGCGGCAAGTCTGTGAGCCCGAAGGTCAGGCAAAAGGGCGAGAAGGCCGCTGGCGGGTTTTTTCAACATTCCCTACAGCGTGATTCCGCGTTCCCGGACTAGCTTGTGTTTCACCATCGTGAACATCTTTTGATAATCAGCCCGCCCTGACTGAAATTCAGCATCATATTGCTTGAGCAACTCCCGAACTTCCGCATTCAGACGATCTTCGATCGACAACTCAATGGTGATGGCCTTATCCAGCCCCACAATCAATCGTTCTTTCGAGCCTGTCACTTCGAGTAAACCGTGAGTCTGTAATTGATCAATGATTCCGGCCGTTATGGTCGTGATGCGTTCTTTAGAGAATCTCATATTTACGGTTACACAACCTTTTCAACTTTCATCGTTGTCACACCCATTACCTGTTTTAATTGGGTAATATCACCCACAATTTTGCCAATCACATTGACTCGATCAGCCGGCACAGGATCTTCTCCGATACTCATGGGAGTGCGGCCGTAAAAGATCGCGAGCATTTCCCCCATTCCCCAGAATGCCACATCCCCGACATTGACCTTTGTGGTTGCCGTTTCGCGATGGTCTTTCACACCAGGGATTTTGCAATAGAATTCTTCCCCCCATTGATTCACCTGTGCTTCGATTGGAAGCGCCTCATAGATTTCCTTCGCAGTCCGATTCGGCTTCAATTCAGCCTCTATGCTGACACTCCCGATCGAAATTTTTATTCGATGTGCTTCCAGTTGCATGCGGTCTCAACCCTCCATTTGAAGCCAGATTTCACGTAGTTTCTTGCAAATGCCCAGAATCGAATGTAGCGTGTTCATTCGAGCGAAATCAAGGATTGGCACATTTCAGGCAAGAGTATAATCAATGCTGGAATCTACGTTTATTTTTTTGAATGGCATTGGTGAAACCACGGAGCGGCTCCTGTGGAACCAGGGCATTCTGCATTGGCAACAATTTCTTGAGACCACAAACCTTACCGGCATTCGGGCCGGCCGAAAACCGTTATACGATGAAAAGGTGCAAGAGGTCTGGAATCAGTTCCAGGCTGGAAATTGGGGACATTTTTCAACCTGTCTTAAATCCAGAGAACATTGGCGATTGTTTGAAACGTTTCGATCGCGAACCGTTTTTCTAGACATTGAAACCACAGGGGAACCAGCTGGATATGGCCAGGTCACGCTAGTTGGCTTATTCGGACAGGGTACAATGACGACCCTAGTCCAGGGTGACACGCTGACCCAATCGCGACTGCAGGATGAACTCGATCAATATGATCTTATCGTCACCTTCTTTGGGACTGGATTTGATATCCCCTATTTGCGTGCAACCTATTCAGGCTTGCATGTGCCACAGGCGCATTTTGATCTGTGTTTCGCAGCGCGTCGCTTGGGTTTCCGTGGTGGATTGAAGCGCATTGAAGAAGAAATTGGATTGAGCCGCTCCGGGAACATTCACGGTTTAGATGGTTGGGATGCGGTTCGGCTTTGGCATGCCTGGCAATCCGGTGATCAGGCGGCTGGCTTGCAACTCTGTGAATACAACGAGGCAGATGTTCGGAATTTGGAACCTCTCGCGCAGCACATCTACGATCAATTCTTTGAACGGTATGGGCCAGCTCAATTGACCACATCGCTTTGAGGGCAGGAACTATGACCTGGCAGGGAGTAGGCTTAACGGATATCGGCCATGTGCGCACAACCAATCAGGATGCGTATAGTGTGAATAATGGGCTGAAACTCTGGATCGTAGCAGATGGCATGGGGAGTCATCAGCACAGTGACATCGCCAGTAAAATGGCTGTCAAATCGATTAACGCCTTCCTGGAGGACCATGCCAATTCAACAACCATCGGAGATGTTCACCATTGGCAAATCATCCTCCGCAAGGCGGTGATTCATGCCCACGATGCGATTCGCACAGAAGGCAAAGTACAATCTGATTTGGCCGGCATGGGCACCACTGTCGTATTAGTATTTATGCCAAACCCTGTCTCAAACGAAATGCATATCGCCCATGCCGGCGATAGTCGAGCTTACCTTTTGCGGGACAACACCCTCACGTTACTAACACGCGATCACACTCTCCTGGAAGAACGAATCCGTGACGGTTTGTTACCAAAAGACACACCCGCCAGCCATAAGCTAGGCCATGTATTAACCAAGGTTGTTGGCATTGACTCTGCCATCGATGCTGATTGCTCACACATCACTCTTCAACAAACTGACACGATCATTCTCTGCAGCGATGGGTTGATCAAAATGATGAACGACGAGGAGATTTGCCAGGTCTTGTTGAGTTCTCGACATGACATCGGTCAAGATTCGTGTCGGGCCCTAATCGAAGAGGCAAATCGATTGGGCGGCCAGGACAACGTGACAGTAGTGATGATTCAAAATAACGAGCTTTCCAGCAGAAGCGACATCCATGGCCGGTAACAATGGATGCCGTTTTTCAGATCGAACCCTTCATCAGCGCTTTATTCTTTTTAAAATCCCTTATCTCTTCTTTCTTTTGACATTAGATTGTCTCACCAGCGCTGGCAAACCAAAATAACCAAAGGCATCTTTCAGGTTTGAGTACAAGCGTTTGAAAGCCCCCATTGTCGGATCAGTGACATATTGAAGCGTGAGAACCACTCGTTCCTCACCTTCCCCTAGAGGACTCACCGCATGGTAAAGCCTATCCCCGTTGAAAAAAACCAAAAGTCCCGGACCAGTTGCAAGACTCAAGTCTTGTGGCGATTTCCCCGTATCACGAGTATGCAGTCGGCAAAGAAGTTTGCTCGTTGACCGGTCCGTCAATCCGATTAAAACTGTATACCTCGCGCCTTTGTAATACGACGTATCGTAATGATAACCGATGTGATCACCGGCTTCGGTATAGAAATAAAGCGCACAACTATGGGGATCATCCACCGGACAGAGCAGTAAGTTTACTCCGGCTATCTGACTCAGCCAGTCAATAAATTCTTGAGAACGATACAAGGCAAGAATAGAGGGAGCGGACTGTTGCAAGAGATAGTAACTGATGCTTCCCCCTTTTTTGTGTGTCGGGATGAAATTTCGATTGATCTGCGGTCGTAGCGCATTAACTTCTTTCATGTATTGCTCAATGGCATGCTGGGGCAGAAAGTTATCTATGGTTAGAAACTCCCCTTGCGCTTGATACTGAGGTATTACATCAGGAACAGAATGGTGAGCTACCGCTTGGTTGATTTCTTGTGCCATGTCATCCACGGCAGTGGAAGTTGTCATTGCGCTTCTTTCTTTCTCAATCATTCAGGTGTATCTGAGATGCTCCTTTCAAACATGGAGCAAGGCATCGCACTGTACGAGTTTAAACCTCAATCATGAGTTACTTACTTGACCTATGAAATCCGCAATCAGTATTTTGAGAATCCTGACAAGTTCGTAGTGAAAGATCAACAGCATGCGTCTGTACGGTCGTCATCTCTTTTTAGAACATCATGCCTGTCCCACTGCTTTTTCGTGAACCCAAATTCGGAGAAGATTATTGGGTGGGGGATCAAATCCTCCCCAATGCTTTGGACATTGCGCAGCGTTCTATTTCACTGCCAACCTGGACACTTGGGTCTCCTTGGCGACCAGAACCCTGGCCTGGCATTCGCGCACCCAACGCCCTTACAGCTGATGAACTTGCTCGCATCGAGGATGCCGTCAAACAAGGGCTTGGAGTGAAAGGGTTACGCCCTCAAAGCCAGTCAGAAATGGGTCTCTCGGGGCACAATCATATTCAGATTGTCGGCGGGTCTGAAGGCGTCGCTCGGCCTCATGTCGATTCCGCCTCGATTTGTGATTATGCAGCGGTTTTCTATCTTCATCCCAGCCCTCCTACCCCGCATGCCGGCACGTCGTTTTATCGATTGCATTTGCCCGGGGAGGAACCTGGCGGCAATGCATGCCCTCGTGAATACGAGAGTTTGAATCAGGTTCCCGGACTCCCTCAGGAAATGGATCCCACGATGTTTGAGGAAATCTTGGAGGTACCATATGTGTTTAATCGCCTACTGGCATATAAATCAGATTTGATTCACTCGGCTAGCTCATACTTTGGTTGGGACCAGCAGCTTGCATCGAAACGCATGGCCGTGGTGTTTTTTTGGAAGGTGGTCTAACCAAAAGAAGATGAACTCGCTTCAACCACAACTGCTCCCCCAAGGGGCATTTCATCCTCGATTGCTTTTTTAGACTCATAAAGGTGCAGTCTTGAGCATTTCCGCAGCAGCCTTGCGGACCGTCTGAGTTACTTTAGTTCCCCCTAGCATGCGGGCAATTTCCTCTTCACGTTCTTTAGGTTTTAACGATATAACGGTTGTCACCGTCCGGTGATTGACGACCTGTTTTTCTACTTTGAAATGTGCGTTGGCCTGAGAGGCAATTTGCGGAAGATGTGTGATACCGAATACTTGATGCGACTGCCCTAATGTTCGCAATCGTTGACCCATGACCGCAGCTACATGGCCCCCGATTCCCGTATCCACCTCATCAAAAATCAAAACAGACACCCGATCCACATTCGCCAAGACCGTCTTAATGGCAAGCATGAGTCTCGACAATTCTCCACCAGACACCACCCGATTGAGAGGCTGTACGGCTTCACCGGGGTTGGCACAGAATCCGAATTCCACCTGATCCAGTCCTGTCGGTCCTAATTCCTCAGTTCCCGAACTCTTTGATATTTGAATCCGAAATTTCGTCCCTTTCATCTTCAAGCTTGCCAGTTCCGTCGCGATGCGTTTCTCAAGTTTTTGTGCGACTTGGCTGCGTGACACCGAGAGTTCCTTCGCTAGCCCCCGTGCTTGCCGATTCTTCGAAGTGAGAGCTTGCTCTAATTCATCAAGACGTGCTTCTAGATTCGTGAGCTGTTCCAATTCAGCCTGAAGGTTTCCCTGCTTTGAGATGAGTCCCTCTTCCGATTCACGGTATTTCTTTTTGAGTCGCTGAATCGTCGCCAATCGCTCATCAAGAGACTCCAAGGCATGAGGTTCATGATCAAAGCTCTCTCGGTAACTCCGTGCAGCAAGCGCCAATTCTTGCAACGGGGCAAGGGCACCTTCAGCCAATGCGCCCCACCCTTTGGTGCTAGCATCAATCTCCATGAGATCATCAAGATTCTTTTTGATGAGATTCAGTTGAGACAGGATTGATTGGTCGTCATTGAGCAACAAGGTATAGACTTCATTAGACAATTCTAAAAGCGCGCTACTGTTTTTTAGCCGACGATGTTCTTGCAACAACTCTTCTTCCTCACCTACCTTCAATCGTGCCTTTGATAGCTCCTCCAATTGAAAACGCAAAAATTCTTCA
>JAYWMS010000336.1:0-7094 GCA_035873215.1 Nitrospirota bacterium
CCATCCATTCGAGCAATGTCCAGACTCTCGAATCCTTTGTAAAATTCTTCGTTGGCTTGGGTCACCTCTTCAATTCGCTCTTTCAACATCAAATCATTCCTTTCCAGGACCTTTCTGTTTCTCTGAGAAAGTCTTCACTGGACCCTCATGCCCTTGTAGGCTATTTTCCCATTCTGTGTTTTATTCAGCAACCCTGACGCACTCGTGACACCGTTTTCTTTACGCAGTGGACTTCAGATTTACAAGCCACACGCCACCCAGTACCATGATAATCCCGATCATTTTTACGAAGGTCAGCCCTTCACCAAGAATCAGGATTGATAACAACACGGAAGACACCGGAATGAGGTTCGTGAATACTCCCGCCCTTGACGGCCCAATGCGGGACACCCCGAACAACCAGGCTTGTTGGCCTAATGCGGTCGCAAAGACGATCACATAGATCAATGCCATCCATCCTGAAGGCGGTATGCTGTCGATGCCGACTGTCAATACTTTGTGATCTGTCCATAACAACGGAACTTGAAACAGCAACGAAATGAGCAGTGTCGTCCAATTCACCGTCAGGGGTGACATGCGATCCATCACTCGACGACTGCCAATGGTATACAACGCCCAACTCACCAGTGCCAGGATAACCAGAACACCTCCAACTAGAGGATTTTCACCGGGTTGACTCGAGGAATTGGTTCCAGAGACTAACCCAACCCCAACAAAAGAAACCGAGCACCCACCCCAAACTTTGCTAAATGGCACATCTTTAAGAATCAGAGATGATAATAACGCCGTGATTGCTGGACTGGCTCCAATGATCACACCCGCAGCTCCCGCCCCGATATATTTCAAACCGAATAGAATCAACAAATGATTGCCAAGGACTCCCAAACCAAGAGCAGTCAGAATGCCCAGGTCACCTGGGGTCCATTTCGTCACCATCCGGTCCTTCCACCACCACAAAGGGATGAGGATGAATAGAGCCCCGACTCCCCGAAAGACAGATACTTCCACTACCGAAAACGGACCTAACGCAACTTTCTGAGCAACGACTGATCCTCCCCACACCAAGGCTGCCGTGACCAATGCGGCATAGGCAACTGATTCTTTTTGATTGGTCATGTTTCTTCTGGTGAAAGAATGGACAATGATGTAATAAGAGAGTGACCACCCATTGGCGATGGTGTATAGGCTCCAATTTTTGGACCGCCTATTCTATGACCCTACTATTGAGTTGAATCAAGGGCATTTCAAATAGAAGCCTCGAATCAGACCAAACTCGACACCCGGAGATAAAATTTTTCCCAAATTACCTGCCATGACCGATTCACATGCTGGGCTACCCGCGGAATGGATAACACCCACTCCTCACCTTACCCTTGATCCCCAAGAAGTTCATGTTTGGCGCGGGATTCTAGACCGCTCATCCTCTGAGCTTCAAGCTTATTGGGACGTGCTTAGTCTTTCCGAGCAGCAACGAGCGCAACGTTTCCGTTCGCCAAAGCATCAAGACCAATTTATTGCAGCACATGGTATGGTGCGGCATATCATATCGTTCTATGTGAATGTGCCTCCTGCTGCACTCCGGTTTGGCCAGGGCCCTCATGGCAAACCGTTTCTTGATCACCCAGACAGCACCGGGTTGTTTTTTAATCTGTCGCATTCACATAACCTTGCCTTATTTGCCCTCACTTCGATGGGGGAAATCGGTGTCGACCTGGAGCACAACCAGCGAACGATCCATCACCACGCTCTTGCTGATCGCATCATGAGCCAGGAAGAAAAGTCGATTTTTCATGGTCTTCCTGCCCATGAACAAAAATCTGCCTTTCTTTCATGCTGGACACGGAAGGAGGCTTTCGTTAAAGCTAACGGAAGAGGTCTGGGCTCCCCACTCCATGAATTTTCGGTCGCCTTCACTCCAGTCAACCGTCCTGAAATGGGCACAATTCATGATTCTTCCGATGCCAGAAGTGAATGGTCAATGTATGCCATATTTCCTGATGATCAGTATACGGCAGCTCTTGTCGTGAAGGGTTCACCAAATATGCTACGTTATTGGCACTTCTCTGATAATCACCGCCTCCCTTAAGCAATTTATCTTTTGTTCAATGGCCTGGATGTTATTCACGACTGGGCTTACCAGAAGGTTACCGGGCTTGAGGTGACCAAGCCAAAATTTGTGGATCCCCAGATTCGTTTTGACGCCAGGACTTGTAGCAATGAAGGACCGAATGGCTTATCTTAATAGGCCTTCTGTCCTGTTGACGTGCAAATTATCGGGGAATAAAATAACTACTTCTGCCCCGTATCCGTTTGACAATACAATTACCACGGGTCATTTTTTGCCCGTCAATTCTTGGTTTGATAAGCCTAAGGAGGATTTATGTCGTTATTGATAACTGAAGAATGTATTAATTGCGGGGCTTGCCTTCCTGAGTGTCCCAACGAGGCCATTTTCGAAACGCGTAGCGCGGCAGACGAAAAAGGTCATCAGGTTGGAGAAGGGCAGGGCGAGGGCGATACCGTGTACGTCATTACCTATGAGCGTTGCACGGAATGTGTTGGCCATTTTGACGAACCGCAATGTGCGGCTGTTTGCCCGGTAGACGATTGCTGTATCTCCGACCCTGAAGTACCGGAAACAACCGATGTCCTCTTAGAAAAGGCAAGGACCCTCAATCCGGACAAGGAAATAGATCCTGAAAAAGTGTGGAGTGGCGTCAGAAACTAAATTCTCCAGACGTCACCATACATATTACGATTAAAGGCTCAGTCTGCTTGCAAACGGACTGAGCCTTTTTTTTTGAAACAGTCTGTGGCTTCATGGGGTAGATCCCCAATTTCCATACACCATCCTTTTACCCTAAAAAAAGCAGTTGGGGATCCCGGACTCCTTCGACTGCCACGGGGCCTGCGGTGCTCAGGGCGAAGGGACAACGCAATAATTTAGTGAATGCGACAACACCCCGTTTGTGCTGAGCCTGTCGAAGCATGAGCAGGGTTCATCACGTTAATTGCCATTTTTGGGTTTATCGAAGAAGCATGGGAGAAGGCGGGCAGACAACGAAGAAGAAGTTAGACGGTTTCCAGTTCAGCCAATCTCACGGAGACAAACTTTGAGACCCCCGGCTCTTCCATCGTCACACCAAACAGCGTATCCGCGATTTCCATCGTTCGTTTGTTATGGGTGATGATCAGGAACTGGGACAGTGATGTCAGTTGAGTCAGAAACCTGGCAAATCGAATGACGTTGGGTTCATCCAATGAGGCATCCACCTCATCGAGAATGCAGAAGGGTGATGGTTTAATGAGAAAGCTTCCAAAAAGCAGGGCCAAGACCGTTAAGGCTTTTTCACCTCCTGAAAGCATCGAAAGATTTTTTAACCGCTTCCCGGGCGGTTGTGCAACGATGTCGACACCAGGTTCTTCACCAAAATCTTCGCCCTCTTTGTTGGGATCTCGTTCGGTGAGGACTAACTCTGCATGTCCTCCCGCAAATAAGGCCGAAAAGACTTCGCCAAACTTTTCCTGCAACGCCTGAAACGTTTCCTGGAACATGTGATTCGTCGTCCCGTTGAGCCGCTCAATAATTTCCTGAAGTGAACCAATAGACTCGGAAAGGTCCTCTTCCTGTTTTGTGAGGAAATGATATCGCTCTTCTAGTTCTTTGTGTTCCTCAATTGCCGCCAAATTCAATGGCCCAAGACGTTCCAAGCGTTGACGTATCACTTGGAGCCGCTCCCGCCACACTGCCGGCGTACCTGCTTCTTCCTGAGAGTCCGCTACCATTGATTCAGAATTCGGCTGTGCGGGAAGACTCTCAAGGGATTGGGCATAGGTACCAACGAGCGTTTCTTCTATCGATTGGACCCGCGTCCGAATTTCCGCGAGTTGGATTTCTGTTTCCCCGCGTTCCTCACGCGTCGTCGCAAACTTTTTTCGCACAATCCCAATCTCTTGATCCAACGCCCTGGCCTTCATCATCCCTTCGGTATGTCGCTCCTCCACCTCTTGCAGTTGCGTCTGCATCGTCAATTTGGTTTGCTCAACCTCTTTAAATCGGCTTTCTGCTTCTGCTTGGGTTGTCTGGCTTTCCTGGGTTTTGACCTGCAATGATTGAAGGAGATCTTCTAACAGATGCACCCGTTCTTGCCGAGCATGCTCCTCATCTCTCATACGGGTCAGGTCCGCTTGAGCTCGTTCACGACGTTCATGGCATGCGGCCAAAGCCAACCGAGCATCAGTCAGTTGCCCATAGACCGCAGTGACTGTCGCTTCGATTTCTTGGAGCTGCTGCGAAAAATTTTCTAACACTTCCTTTTGGCTGGCTTGCTCTTGATCAACATGGTCCAACTCATGACGGCCCGTGACAAGATCCTCTTCAACCCGTTTGAGTTTTTGCAGTTCTGATTCTAACTCAGCCTTCAAATCTTCCAGTTTTTCTTCTGCTTGTTCTGCCAGTTGCTGGGAATTCGTGACCTCTTTTTCACCAATAAGAACTTGCATCTCTGCTTCCCTGAGCAAGTTCTCCAAACGTTGTAAATCTTCTTTCGCCGCCTGAAATTCACGGATAAGGTCTGCATGCTCACCCTGTAAGGTTTCAAGACTGTTGCTCAAGTTGAGTAATTGCTCTTCAAGTGTTTGGACTTCACGACGTCGTTGTAGCAGCCCGACAGAATCTCCAATTGACCCCCCAGACACAACACCCACGGTGTCAATTACCTCACCGTCCAAGGTCACCAACACTGGCCCAAGCACTTGGCTCCAAGGATTCTGACGGAATATGGCGATCGCCTGATCAAAAGTCTGCACGATGACCACTCTCCATAAAAGACGTTCCACACCCAATCGCATGTCATTGGGAATTCCGATCAGCTCGATTGCCCGCCCCATGACTCCAGCCTCTTGACTCAAGGCCTCCCACCACCCAGGAACACGGAGGGCTTTTCCCCCATCAGGTCGTGCAGACACAAAGGCAGCACGTCCGAGTTTATGGTCACGGAAGTAGGTGAGCGACTGGATCGTCTCATCGATTCCATCGACAACCCACGAACGGAGATATTCTCCCAACGCCGCTTCAATCGCTTTCTCCAGATCTTGTGAGACGTCCAAACGTTCAGCCACGGCGCCCTTCACCCCCTGACATACATCTCGCAAGGCGGGTAGCCCTGGTTCGTTTTCGCGACCGTACCCAAATTCTTCCTGAAGAACTGCGTGCAGAACTCGCAGACGGGATTCTACTGACGCTTGTTTCGTCTTCGATTCAACAAGAGTGGTCTCTTTCTCGCGTATGCTGGCGTCTAATTGTTGAATCAAACGATCGACTTCATCCCGCGAATTTCGGTGTAACCCACAATCGTCGCGAAATCTTTGAAGGCGAAGTGTTTGATTCTCTACAGATTCAATCGCGATTTCTCGTTCATCTCTGCCAGTCACTAGGTCATCTTGAAGTTGTTGGATCTGCTCCTGCGATTCATCTCTTTGGTGCTCAAGGCTCTGAAGTAGGTTTTCCGCACGAAAACGACCCACAGCCAAATCCAGGCTCCGTTGTCTCGCCTGCTCGGTTTCCGTCTGCACTCGGGAACGGCGAGAGTTGAGCGTCCGCTCTTCTTCTTCAAGCGTGTTCACCCGTTGCTGGCGTTGGTCAACCTCCCCAGCACCTTCATCGAGCTGGTCTTGAAGAGTCTCCATCGTCGTGATCACGCGTTGGGAATCTTCCTTCAAACTTGCCCGATCTACCACCGCCTGGCCTTCCTGTTGAGCAAAGGTTTGCAGACGATTGCGCTCGACTTCAATGACCGTCAACGTCTGCCCCATGTCATGTTCGAGTTGGCGGAGTGTCTCTTGCGTCCGCCCCACCACTTCGCCATCACTCACGACCGAGGCATTCAACCCCTGATGTACTGCAGATTGTCTCGCTTCTTCAGCCATCAATTGCGACTCTAAGGCTTCAAATTTACCCAGTTCGGATTCAAGCTGAGTCCGCTGCTGGAGATACTTTTGGTATTCCTGGCTGAGAAGTTGAATTTCCAATGCACGTGATTCGTTGCGAAGGGTCGTATACTCTTCAGCTTGGCGAGCCTGACGTTCCAACATCCGGAGCTGTTTTCGAACCTCTGAAATTATGTCTCTCACCCGGAGCAAATTTTGTTGGGTCGTCGTCAGCTTTCGAAGTGCTTCGTTCTTCTGCTTCTTAAACCTTCCAATCCCTGCCGTTTCTTCAATGAAGTTTCGTCGGTCCTGCGGTGTTCCAGAGAGAATCTGATCAATGTTGCCTTGCTCGATAACAGTGTGGCCTTTGGTCCCGGCTCTGGCCTCTAAAAACAAACTTCGAATGTCTTTCAAACGACAGGGAAGTTTGTTAATCAAGTATTCGCTTTCTCCATCGCGATAAAGCCGACGTGTGATCATCAACTCTTTTGTGCCTGGAACGTCATCAATGATTCCCGAAATCGCCTCAAGTTCTTGACTGGTTACGCTTGTGACAACCAGCGAGACCTCTGCCATGCCCATTGGTTTTTTTGATTCGGTCCCATTGAAAATGACGTCTTCCATTTTTTCGCTCCGGAGGGCTTTGGTGCTTTGCTCTCCCAGGACCCACAAGATGGCATCAACAACATTACTCTTCCCGGAACCGTTAGGCCCAACAACGGCTGTGATGCCCGTGGGAAAATCAAGCTTGGCTTCGGGGAATGACTTAAACCCCGTAATCGTCATGGTTTTGAGTTGCATAGGAAAATCTAAAAACGTTTGAGGTTACTTACCCACAAATTTTGGAGGTTGATGTACCACACAATGTCTTAAAAATCAAAGGGCGTATACCAGATAAAGTGGCAGGATCACCAAGGAAATCAAAATATGGTGGTTTTAGCCTCGAAGGGTCTTTCAAGAATACAACATATTTATAGCTTGTCAACACCGATAGCTTGTCAAAACCTATCCTGGGAGATAGCAACAATCTCCATACATATCAATACTTTGCCTAATAATATCCCTGGAACTGGCACCTTATCGACAATACTCCAGGACGTCAGGTCCTAAAACCCATCCTGACCGGTACTGATAAAGGAAGGTCCATCCATCCATCCAGCCAGCCA
>JAYWMS010000387.1:0-3105 GCA_035873215.1 Nitrospirota bacterium
GTAAGAACGCACAGGATCTATGTAAATTGATAACCGGTCCATCG
Organism: Nitrospirota bacterium; assembly: GCA_035873215.1. Taxonomy (GTDB): domain Bacteria; phylum Nitrospirota; class Nitrospiria; order Nitrospirales; family UBA8639; genus JAYWMS01. Next base: position 45 of record JAYWMS010000387.1, read on the forward strand.
CTCAACGATGCCATATTGGTCAATAGCCTATCCTCCTGCCTAGATCTCACCCCGGTAGAAAAGCACTTCCTCCTGGAATCGGAAAGTTTGCACCAACAAAGTCGGCGTCTCATCGATCTCTTGAAATTCAAGCTCCAGTCCACCACGAATGAGTTTCCCGGGTGCAATAATTCATGAACACCCCTGTCGCGATTGAGGCCATCCAGCTTGGAAAGACCTACGGCGAAGTCACGGCCATTCAGAACCTATCCCTGACCGTTCACTCCGGTGAGATCTTTGGCCTACTCGGACCCAACGGTGCCGGGAAAAGCACCACGCTTCGGATTCTTATCACAGTCTTGGAACCCACAACCGGAAAAGCCCTCGTGCTTGGTCATGATGTCGTGAAGGAAGCCGACACCGTGCGTAGCCTTATCGGCTACGTCCCGCAAGAACGGGCCATCGATCGATTTCTCACCGGCCGTGAGCATCTGGAACTTCTTGGGGATTTATATCATCTCCCCAAGGCCGACTCGAAGAAACGAATTCAAGAACTCCTCCAACTGGTCAATTTAGAAGATAAAGCCGACCTTGTTGCCAAAACTTATTCCGGCGGCATGAAACGCAAATTAGATATCGCATGCGGGTTATTGCCCAATCCCAAAATCCTCTTTCTGGATGAGCCCACGCTCGGGCTCGATGTGCAAAGCCGTATTAAAATTTGGGAATACATTCGTCAACTTCGGTCACAAGGGATCACCATCCTCATGACCACGAATTATTTGGATGAAGCCGATCAACTCTGTGACCGACTGGCGATTATTGATGGTGGAACCATTCGGGTGACCGGATCTCCTCAAGACCTTAAGGCCGGGTTGGGTGGTGACCGGTTATCCTTGACCATTCTCCATTCCTCTCCTGAAAAACTCGCCCAACTCACAGCGGGAGTTCGGCCACTTTCGTTTGTTCGAGACATTCGTGAAATGAGTAACGGCTTGGATATTCGAGTCGAGTCACTAGAAAAGTCGTTGCCGGCCGTCTTGGAAGTTGCGAGTCGACTCGATTGCACGGTAGAAAGTATCGAGTACCAGAGACCTCGATTAGAGGATGTGTTCGTGGCCTATACGGGACATGCCCTGAAAGGGGAATTTCCAGAGGTCGAGACCGAGTAACAAGAAACTAATGTAACAGCGTGTTCCATTCTTCCCTATCCTAAAAATACAAAAATTATGAATATGCGACATTACAAACAAGAGGTCCTCGCCCTCACCATGCGATGGGTTCGACGTCTCAGTCGAGAAAAATTTAGCATGCTCTTTACTCTCGTTCAGCCCATGCTGTTCTGGTTGATATTCTTCGGCAGCCTCTTTCAGCGAGCTGCAGATATTCAAGTCCTTAATGCTCCGAACTATATGAGCTTTTTAGCTGGAGGAGTCGTCGTAATGACGGTTCTGAATAATGGCTTAGCGGGCGGGGTCGACCTACTTTTCGATAAAGAAAATGGGTTTTTAGAGCGCATGATGTCCACTCCCATTCACCGTACTTCTGTTATCCTGAGTCGGTACCTGTTTGTCATGGCTATAACGGGCATGCAGATTTTGGTTATCTTGGGCATTGCGTTTCTTTTTGGGGTCACACCGGTAACCGGACTCCTGGGTATCGCTGTGATTCTCGTCATCGGGATGCTCTTTGGGATTGGCCTGACGGCTATTTCCATGGCCATGGCCTTTTCCGTCAAAAGTCATGGGGATTTTTTCTCCATGCTGGGCTTTCTTTCCTTACCGATGATCTTTCTGAGCTCGGCACTGGTTCCTCTGTCGGCGATGCCGGGCTGGATGCAAGCCCTGGCCTTTATGAATCCCATGACCTGGGTCATCGATGCCGTGCGTCCACTTATTATTTCCGGGTGGACGGAGGCCATTCCCCAAGTTGCCATCGCCCTCGTTATTTTAGCGATCTTCGATGCCATCTGCTTATATGGCGGCGCCAAAGCATTTCGCCGCGCCATTGGGTAACGTGTTGGCCAGTACTCTTAAACGTCATCCATGGAACTCTTGCCTTCTTCTACACCTCAATATTCCGAACGTCACATCCGTTCGCTCATCCAGTTATTATCCGATTCTGACCCGCGTATAGCCAAGACTATTCATACACGTTTGGTGGAAGTCGGCATGCCGGCACTCCCATATTTGACCCAAGCTCAAAGCCCTGAGACTGAATTGACAAAACGATTAAGGGAAGTGATCGATGAGATTCAACATCATTCAATTGAAGTACGCTTTCGGCAATTGAGTGCCTCTACCCCGGTAAGCATTGATCTCGAAGAGGGAGCCTTTCTCATAGCTAAAATGGCCTACCCCGAACTCGATATTGCAGGATATCAAGCGCAACTAACGGAAATGTGCAAGGCTCTCACCACTCGGCTCACGGACTCCATGTCCCTTCGCGAAAAAATTCAAGCGATGAATCATTACCTTTTCAAAGAACAAGAATTTAAGGGTAACTCCAGCGATTATTATGATCCCGACAACACGTTTCTTAATCGTGTACTGGATCGTCGCTGTGGCATTCCGATCGGTCTTTCGGTGATCTATTTGCTATTAGGACAACGTCTTGGGCTGCCGGTGAGAGGAGTCGGCATGCCCGGACATTTTATGGTAGGACTGAACACCGAAGAATGGTTTATTGATTGTTTCAATGGAGGCACATTGCTCTCCCAAGTAGAATGTTCACGCATTCTTCGCGAATCGGGCCATGGGTTTGAACTGGGCTATTTGAACACTAGTTCAAATCAACAGATTCTCATCAGAATGCTCAAAAACCTGGTGACGATCTATCAAAGCCGCGAGGAAACAATTCAGGCGCAACGCTGCCAGCAAGTGATTGAGATCCTCGAAGGATTCACCCCAACCTAAGTTCACCGACATGCGACCATCCAAACCACAACAGAACCGTTGACTACTTTAAATTTACACTAGGTTTACATACCACAGGGCAATTATGCTGCAAGCGAGACCCATCTGGAAGTGTTCAAAAAGTCCTGGTGTTTTCCCCGCCCAAACCCAAGTGCACCAAGACGCCC
>JAYWMS010000396.1:0-3491 GCA_035873215.1 Nitrospirota bacterium
CAGGCCCAAGGGCACCAAGACGCCCTTTTCCACGGGCAAGGCCGCAGCCATTTTGCCGTACTCACAGTACGTGAGTGCGAACGCCGCGAAGAGCGGCAAGTCTGTGAGCCCGAAGGCCCGGCAAAATGGCGCGAACGCCGCTGGCGGCTTTTTTCAACATTCCCACCCTAGAAAATCAATAGTTGATGGCCTCCTATCTGCCCTGCTAAATTCTGAACAATGACTGGGCCCATTACCTTCAAGAGAAAAGATCCGAAAGTCCTGATTTCCACCAAGTTTGGCGATATCTCCATTCGGTTTTATTCCGATGTGGCCCCCAGCCACGTCGAAAGCTTCCTCAAGCTCGCTAAACTTCATTTTTTTGACGGGACAACATTCCATCGAGTCATACCCGGATTCATCATTCAAGGGGGGGACCCTCTCAGTAAAGAACCCGACCGTTCCCTTCACGGAAACGGAGGGCCGGGCTTCAGCCTGACGCCCGAACCCAGTGACCAGCCACACCAACGGGGTACCGTGTCCATGGCCAAAGTGCCCCGTAACGAAGATCGGACACGTGACGTGACCGACAATGGGTCGCAATTCTTTATTTGCGTAGAAGATAACAGCAGCATGGACCGAACCTATTCCGCATTCGGCAAGGTCATGAAAGGCATGGAGGTAGTGGATAAGATCGTGGCCCTGGAACGAGACGAGAGGGACAATCCACTTCAACCCGTAGAAATGACGGTGACAGTGGTAGAGGAGTAGACGGAGCTAGGACTAGTAAAATGCCATGCTGGCATACGTAATGGTCGAATTGAACTGATCAGCGATTTCCCGATCGTAACGAAGCACTTCCCCCTTTTCAGCCTCAATCAATTTCAGGACCGAATAAATCACGGAGAATCCCATCACGCGGCGTTTATCCTGTTCCGTGATAAGGAATTGCGTGAAGTTATCGACATCCACGTTTTCGACATGTTTCAGCATTTCTAAATCGGTCTGCATGCACCGGTGAAACGAAAAATCGGTGGGCGCTTTGTCATCACCAAATCGCAAGCCGATGTGTGCCAAGTTGGCGCTCCCGATCACACAAACTTCCTGCCCGGAGGCATTGATTGCCTCTTTTAGTAGGTCAAGAAACTTCCCGACCCGATCAGCTAGTTGTTTCAGTTCATTCACGATCAAGGTGGCAGGCGGAAATGAGACCAGAATCGGCACAATGGTAATCGGTTTATTCATCCCCACCGTGTGCTGTAACAGCGGTAATTGAAACTCCAGGCTGTGTTCTTGTTGAAACCGCATCTCTTCATTAAAAAATTCTTCGCCGCCATGGGCCCTCAGATAATCAACGATCGGTCGATTCGCGTGTACGACACCCAATGGTGTTTCAAAATCTTTGTCGGTCATCGTCACTCCACCAGCCAGGCCCGCATGACAGGTCCCGATCAGAATAAACACATCCGGGGTCTCGGCTTCGCGTAACTCCTTGTAGGCCCAGGCATATAAGGGGCCGGCTTTTTGAAGATCATAGTTGGGTGCGACGATGGCTTTGATTTTTTTCCCTTGGTTGGCAGAAGGGTCACTGCCCGGACCTTCTTTTGACTCAAAGAACCCGTCGAGCTGGGCACGCAGCTTGTCGGGTTCGGCTTCGTAATTTTTTCCCGCAAAAAGCGCAGGTCGTGTCGGGGCCTCACGATAGGCTTTCAGGGCAGTTGCTTTGGCTTCGTCAAAACGCTCCCCCTCCAAAAATAGCTTGTCTTCTAAATCAGACACCAATTGGGTGAGCCGATCAGGCATAAAAAATTCACCAAATTTTTTGAGGTATTCGACCCCAATTTGTTCGAGAGAATGTTCGCCATCAAAAAATTGGACGAGATAAAAATAATTGAGCGGCAAGATGAGCTTTTCCTGACTCAGGCCCGTTGGATCCCACAGGACCATAAATTGCTCTTCCCCCTGCTTGACGGGAGAAAACTGCAGATTCCGGAGAGCAGGATAATCTGATGACGTTTTAACTTGCTCGGACATGGGAACTCCTAAATCTTTGGATACACACCAATTTCACCATTCTCATGGGCAGAAGTGGTTGATTATACGGACCGCGAATTCAGAGCCGCAAGGAAGGCTTTTCGAACGTAACTCGTGATGCGTAATAGGCGAAGAGTCTTGAGCGGACCATGCCCTTACATCCGCTAAACGGTCATCTCTGCAGTATTAAGCGGGGATCCAACTTGGTGTTTTCTATGACCTCAACCCAGGTCCTTGTGGGACCTTTCTGCTCATTTGCGAGGCAAGAAAACGGTCAGAACCTTGAGCGGGCGAGGCCCCTCATCCCCATAACCGTAAGGGTGCCCTTGATACACCCGAATCTTGTTTTTTTCTTCCTCACGACAAAACCCAGGGCCAATTTGTCGCGAGAGAAATCCGAACCATCGGATCTCCTTAAACCGTCAGCAAATTTAACAATGTACGCAAAATGGCTTATTTTGGCCTGAACAATGACGATACGCAGTTTGGCGTAGCGGTGGGGCCTGAGAGGTGTTGGGATTTTTTAACGTTTTGGGCTCCTGGTACCACCAGCAGGCATTCTGGTTATGAAAAAAGAAATAGCGGATAGAAAAGATTTTATGTGTTTGGTGGTCGTTCCACGATTTTCTCGATGAGCGGCAGCGGTCTGGCAAGGTGATTGCTTTAAGCATACTCAACAACTAGGGGTCAGGCGCCACTGGCCCACTGTGAATAACCACTTATGTCATACCATTCAAGGAGGACGCCATGAACAGCCAAACTCAACAAGGTGCTATTACTCAGAAAATTTCTTCGGTCTTCACCAAATCGCCACGAGCATCCACGGTCTCAGAATCACCGAGACAATTCGATTCTAAGACTGTAGGAACCACTGTTAAGGATTATTCTCCGGGTTTCACCCGACTATCTCGAGGCCCCACTGCCTTGGAGGTTCCGAGACCACTCTTTTCAAAAACCCTAGGTGTGCTCTTTCTCTCGGCCATGCTCGGATTGAGTCTCGTCCTCCCGGAAGCTCACGCCACCGGGTTTCAGCTTCGAGTAACGGATCTCACCGCCGGCACTCCAGCGGTCATCGTGACTGACAATGATGTAGGAGTAGATTTAAGTGGAACCGTAGGAAAAATAATTTCAGATCTTGAAACGACAAACTTTTCAGTAACAACGATTGGAACGTCAAAGCCTTACATTGGTAGTCTCCCTAATATCAACCGCCTTGATATAACCAATTTGATCGTTACCAGTACAACGGCAGGGGATTTATTGATTGAAATAACCGATACCGGCTTCTCAAGTGCCTCAATGGCAACCTGGGGCGCAGACTTTTTCACCTCAATTGGAGGCACCTTGGGCATCCATTCCAACACTATCCAGATTGAAAGTTATTGGGATGCCGACAATGAAGGATTTGGAGTGGGTACTGCCCTATCTAATCTCGCATTTTCTGGCTCCTACGGTTTTGGAGGGACCGACCTCTTCAC
>JAYWMS010000527.1:0-2435 GCA_035873215.1 Nitrospirota bacterium
CGAGGACGACATCTTCTGGATCAATAAACGCCATCGGCACATGGCCAATGCCTTCTTTCGAGCCAATTAACGTCACCACTTCAGACTTGGGATCGGCTGTCACATCAAATCGCCGTTTATACCAATCGGCGACGGCCGTACGAAACGACAACATACCGCTCGATGACGGGTATTGATGATGCTGTGGTTTGGTCACCGCCTCCTGCATGGCCTTGATAATCGGTTCCGGGGTGGGCAGGTCGGGATCGCCAATACCTAAATTAATGATATCCACGCCACGAGCTACGGCGGCTTGTTTCATTTCATCAATAGCCGCGAACAAATATGGGGGGAGGGTCTTAATACGTTCAGCGTAAGTAATGGGAAAACCACTCATTCCGATCGACTCCTTGTTAGGTATTGGTCTAATGAAAGTACCGTGAATTGCATATGAATGGAAGAATGACAACGTTACTGTACTGATAGGTTTGTTATCAAGGATGAGGTGGCGGTCATTGAATGGTATGCGGGGGTGAAAGCCCACATCCAATCATTCCATTCTACCGTTATACGTTTAAGAAAAAACCAACCTGGGTTCCCGATTGAAAATGTCGGGAACGACGGCGTGGAAAAGATATTAGGATGTGGTGAGGTGAGCAATCAATTGATCAGCTAATTCATGCGACTTTGGAAGAACTCTCGCTGCAGCTTCCAGCAAGGCCTTCGTGGTCGTTCCAGCTTTCTGAACATCTCCCGAGCACTCGCGACACAAAGCCTCGACTCCCTCTGTCTCCAATTCCAAATGAAATAAGAGGCCGTACGCTCGTTCCCCATACCGAAATGCCTGAACAGTGTAATGTTCTGAAGAGGCAAGGAGTATCGCTCCAGGTGGAAGCGTCAGTCCTTCGCCATGCCACTGAAAAACATCTAAGTGTGCCGGGAATGTTCCAAAGACAGGGTCGATATCCTCTTCCACCGTCAGTGCAATAGAGACCGGACCAATCTCTAGTCGAGGACCAGGTGTTACGTGTCCTCCTAAGGCTTTTGCGATGAATTGAGAGCCTAAACACACTCCTAAGACAGGAATTCCTTGGTGAATCGTCCGTCGTATATATTCAAGTTCTCGGTCGATCCACGGCTCAGGATTGTTGACCGACATGGGGCCGCCCATGACCAAGAGAAAATCGGGACGTTGGGATGGAAGCCCTTCTTCAGGGACTAAGCAAGATTGAAGCTCAAATCGACGTGCCGTGAGTGCAGAAAGGAAAACACCAGGTCCCTCAAATGGAACATGCTGAAGGCAAAGGGCCTGCTGCATGAAAAAGTCATTCCAATCGTGGGAGAGGTTGTGGTTGCAGAGAAGATATCGTTTGGGGGTTACGAAACGGCATGTCCATTCTTGGCATTGACGCATTCCACCAATTGCCAGAATCGGAAGAGATTAACCTTTTGCTTCTTAGCCACTTGAAGGGCGGTGCCATCGAGGACGTGGTTCAAAGTAAGATCAGTCCGGAATCCCATGCGCATGCACATGGGTGAGATCAGCTTTTCGACAGCTGCAATGAACTTGTTCCCGTTGCTGAAGTGATTCAGCATGATAATACGACCACCTGGACGGCACACACGAATCATTTCCGAAACGACTTGTCGATAATCCGGAACCGCGGTGACTACATAAGCTGCCATAACAATGTCAAAGGAGTCCTCTTCGAATTCCATCTTTCCAGCATCCATTCGATGGAGCGAGACATGATCTAGTTGATGTTCAACGATGCGAGCCTGGGCTTTTTTCAGCATGCCTTCAGACAGATCAATTCCTGTGACTTGGCAATGATTGGGGTATAAGGGCAGGGCTATTCCTGTGCCGACTCCCACCTCCAGGACATTGTCTTCAGGGGAAATGGCTAAGCCTCGAACGGCGGATTCACGGGATTCATTGAATACTTTCCCAAACGTTTGGTCATACACGGACGCGTAATTCGTATAGACGCGTTCCAGGTTTTCGGCATTCATGCCATCTTCACGTGGACGCATGCACTCTCCATAAACAGACGCTGCTCTTGTGAGCAACAATTCCGGTCAAAGTTAAACTAATGGGGTTGAGTGAATCGGGATCCGGTAACCGCAACCGAAAGACCCGCCTAAGATAAAAAACGGCCAACTTTAACCAACTTAACATAGGGAGTCAACACTAATGCCTCTCTGGAACCGAAATCGGTGATTCTTTCTTTCCCTGATCTTACGAGAACAATTGAAAACCGGACGATGAGTCCCTTACAATTTACCGGAGACTTGTCGTTATGAGTAGAGGCCTGAGAATTTCAGTCGTCACTGGCGTAAAAGCCGGGTAAGTTGGTGGTCAATAAGGAGGATACCTATGGGCTCACCTGAAACGGGTTTGAGATCAAAAATGCAAATGGGCCTGGGTGCTATCGCAATGTTCACCCTGATCGGGG
>JAYWMS010000020.1:0-9607 GCA_035873215.1 Nitrospirota bacterium
GCGAGAAATTCTCGCGTGCGGCTCCCGGCAAAGTAGAGAATCTTTGCGAGCAGTGGTCCCACGAAGAGTGAAAGGATTCCCACCCCATGATGAGGGCCCCTGCACTTCCGGCCTTCATGGCTGCTTGCAGCTTGGAGGCAGCCATGTGAATCGGGGCCCCTCCTGCAATGCGTCTCCGCCCGGTCCAGTTGTCACGATACACGCGGGGACGAAAAATACTTCCGATATGACCGATCGAGGCCATCATGACTGACAGCACGGTCATGTACAGAATATCGCGGTGTTTAATATGGGCGATTTCATGGGCAATGATCCCCTGCAATTGCTCACGGGTGCATGCTTCGAACAATCCCTCCGTGACCGCAATAGTAGCAGTTTCCGGGGAGCGCCCGGTGGCAAAGGCGTTCGGAATATCACTTTTGATGATGTACACCTGCGGAATCGTGGAGAGACCAGCCGCGATGGACATTTCTTCGATCACGTTGAACAATTCCGGCGCATGTTTTTTCTGAATTGCTTTTCCCCCTGCAGCCCGTAATAACAGCGTGCTTCCTTCGTAATAGGCCATGAAGCTTAAGAAGCAAAACGCCAAGAAGGCAAACCCCATGCCTTTCAGGCCGTGACCGTGGAAAAACAGGTCGCCTGCCACATAACCCATGGTCAGCAGCATCCAGAGCATGGCGCCCGCTACTGCTAAGGACTGATTCAGGTTTTTTTGGGTGAGTTCAAATATGCTTAACTAGAAAAGTTTACTGTGGGAGTCATCCGTTCTTCCGCAGCTTGAATTTTCCAGTAGGCCTCTTCTGCAAAATTACAGAAAGACGCGACGAACATCGTCGGGAAGGATTGCCGTTGGTTGTTGTAGTCCATGACGACATCGTTGTAGTACTGGCGGGCAAAACCAATTTTGTTCTCAGTCGATTTCAGTTCTTCCTGCAGGTCCATGAAGTTTTGATTGGCTTTGAGTTCAGGGTAGGCCTCAACTACGGAAATAAAACTCATTAAGGCCCCGGTCAACTGTCCCTCGGCCTCCATTTTTTCATCTCGTTTCTGGGCCTGTTGTGCCAAATTGCGGGCTTGAGCCACTTTGGCAAAGATGCCATCTTCATGTTTCATATAGCCTTTGACGCATTCCATGAGATTGGGAATGAGGTCGTGCCGTCGTTTCAATTGGACGTCGATTTGATTCCAACTGTTTTCTACTAGATTTCGGATTCGAATCAGTCCATTGTAGCTGGCGATTAGCCACAGGAAGACTGTTACTCCCAGGGCTCCCGGGACAATGATGCTCCAATCGATCATGTTGGGCCTCCTTTTATTATTAAATGGCCGTTCAAGCCAGTTCACAGATTATTGTCTTGAAGGTGGTAGGTATCTTTTGATTCTCGGTCCCAGGGGGATATACTTAAAAGAGGGTGAAAAGGTGATGGTTCTAAATCATAGGAACCTGCACTATTCCACAAAATTGAAGCATCGCACTGGGATGACCCGCACGATGAACTGACTGGAGGGGAATCTTATGTCACACATCATTCTACCGCCCAAATGGCGAATGGCAGAACGTGAAGTGACTCCCGAATCAGTTTACTGCCATATGGTTGATCGACGATCCTGTTTAAAGCTCCTCGGAGCAGGTGTGCTCATGGCGAGCGGCGTTTTTCCCGCTTGTACTTCCCACGTGAGTGAAGATGAGTTTGCTAAAACTCCCAAGAACTTTGAGGTTTCCGACATTGAGCGAACCCTCTATCCTGCCAATCAGAATTCAACCTTTGTCCTGGACCGATTGATGACGGAAGAACACATTGCGGCGCAGTACAACAACTTTTATGAATTCTCGGAAGCGAAAGATGATGTGTGGCGGCGGGTTGGGGGTTTTAAGCCCAGACCCTGGACGATTGAAGTCACGGGGCTGGTCAAAAAGCCACAGCAGTTGGATATTGATTATTTGCTCAAGACGATGCATCTGGAAGAGCGGATGTATCGACATCGTTGCGTCGAGGCTTGGGCAATGGCGGTGCCCTGGACGGGATTCCTGCTTAGGTCCTTGATTGAGAAAGTGGAACCGTTGAGTGCTGCTCGTTTTTTGAAGTTTACGTCTTTTCATTCTCCCAACATTGCCATGGGTCAGCGTGGTTACGGTCCTTGGCCCTATACCGAAAGCCTATCCGTGAGGGAAGCCATGAACGAATTAGCTATGCTCGTCACGGGAATTTATGGGCACCCGTTACCCAAGCAACACGGTGCGCCGTTGCGTTTAGTGACGCCGTGGAAGTATGGATATAAGAGCATCAAGTCGATTGTGTCCATTGAGTTCACGAGTGACCAGCCGGCTACCTTTTGGAACACTTTGATTCCTCATGAATATGGTGTTGTCGCCAATGTAAATCCCCGAATTCCGCATCCGCGTTGGTCACAGGAATCTGAAAGGATGTTGGGGACGGATGAGCGAATTCCTACACGGTATTTGAATGGATATGAGGAGTGGGTCAGTGGTCTGTATTTGGCTTAAACACCCGTTGCTCTTGCTAGTCCGGAAAGCTGAACAGTGTCATTTCAATTGGAATCTCTGTTGAATCTGGGGTGGGGTGCTCCTGTTGACGTGAATTTTCACGCAGGCGTATACTTTGTGATCATTTTGGTAGATGAAGAGAACGGCGATTCTCAGCCATGAGAATGTATTGTGGCATGGCTGGGATTACTCGTTAGCATTCTAAACAATAAGGAGGATAGACCATGGCATTGCGTTTAGGAGATGCAGCCCCGAATTTTACCGCTGAGACAACAGCCGGTACCGTGAATTTTCATGAGTGGTTAGGGGATGGTTGGGGGATATTATTTTCCCACCCTAAAGATTATACTCCCGTCTGCACCACCGAATTGGGTGCCGTCGCCAAAATCACAGAAGAGTTTAAGAAACGGAATGTGAAAGTCCTCGCGGTGAGTGTCGATCCATTGGATTCTCATAAAGGATGGATTAACGATATCAATGAGACGCAGAACTGTTCCGTCACGTATCCTATTATTGCTGATCCTGATCGCACTGTCGCGAATCTCTATGACATGATTCATCCCAATGCTTTGGATAATATGACCGTGCGCTCGGTGTTTGTGATTGGACCTGATAAGAAGATCAAGCTGACGCTCACGTATCCAGCTTCAACCGGACGGAACTTTGATGAAATACTTCGGGTAGTGGACTCATTACAGTTGACGGCCAAGCATCAGGTGGCCACCCCTGCCAATTGGAAGGACGGGGAAGATTGTATTATTGTCCCTGCGGTGAAGGATGAGGAAATTCCCTCCAAGTTTCCCAAGGGCCACCGGGCCGTGAAGCCTTATCTTCGGTTCACGCCACAGCCTAACAAGTAAGACCTTCTCGCAGCCTGCGTTCTTTCGAAAAAGAGCCGCCTTTCACAGGCGGCTCTTTTTTTGACTGGCCTTGCAGCTAGAGGATACCAGCCTGCTGCAAAATTCTGCGTTTAGGGTTGATATGTTTCAAACAGGCTGATGGTGAGGTGATAGGACACCTTGCAAGGCCGACATCGGATTTGAATCTTGTTTTTTTCAATGTGTACTTCCTGAATTCGTAAATCATCCATGTGATGTATGGCGCAGTGATCAAGCGGTGGGGGTCTTTCCGAATCGATAAAGGTGCCTTCAGGGGTTATCAGTGAAAGGGTCCCAATGGAAAGCCGATAACGCATTTTGCAATTTGAGCACGAAATTCCAAGCTTGTCGGGCAATTTCACCATCTTGACGGCCAAACAAAGCGGATGGACTGCAAAGCATTGTTGAAAAAATGCCCCGCCTGTGATGATGGATGGCATCAGTCTCCTCCAACATTAAGATGACAATTCAACGACTTTTTTCCGTGATCGCATGGTGCCCTGGACAATGGGGTACTCTAAGAGACGACATTCTAATGCTCCATTGAACAGAGGCGTCTTTCGTGCGGCAGCTAGGCCCAAGAGCTTGGGAAATCGTGCATCGGCACTCAGAAAGAAGGTGCGCCATCCGGAGAAGTGTTGTTTTAATGTGTCGCCCAGTTTGGGATACCAGGCTGCGAGTTCTTCCTCATTCCCCGTTCGAACACCATAGGGGGGGTTCGTGATGAGTATGCCTTGAGGGTGGGGAGGGCGGACATCCAACATATCGACTTGTTCTAACTGGATACAGTCGGTAAATCCGGCTGCGTCTAGGTTCATACGGGCTGCATCTAATGAGGCGGCATCCAGATCATACCCATATAATATGGATGGTGGAACGGGTCGGCGTTGTGTTCGGCTTTCCTGACAAACGGACTTCCAGACTTGGGGATCAAACTGTCGAAGTTTTTCAAACGTAAATCGACGTCCTAAACCTGGTGGGTAATTTGCAGCGATCAGAGCGGCTTCCAGGAGAAAGGTGCCGCTCCCACACATTGGGTCTAAAAGTACTTGGTCGGGTGTCCATTTTGCTAGACGTAAAATGCCCGCAGCCAGGTTCTCGCGTATGGGGGTCGGCCCTGGGGCCAATCGAAATCCGCGCTTGAACAACGGGACACCTGTTGTATCCAGATACAGCGTTACCGTGTTTGAGTCGAGGAATGCGAATATACTGACATCAGGCGATCGCGTGTCGACTGAGGGCCGAAGGTTCGTTGCCTGACGAAAGTGATCGCAAATGGCATCCTTGATGCGAAGTGTTAGGTAATTCAGGCTAGGAAGGGGACAATGCTGAGCACTGACATTTACTTTGATGCGGTGTTTAGCGGAAATCCATGTTGGCCAAGGTAGATCCAATGCAGCCTGATAAATATCCTGTTCATTTTGATAAGAATGGTATCCGATCTGCCAGAGGACGCGACTTGCGATACGGCTTTTCAGATTCACATGGTAACAGAGATCAAAAGGGCCGGAATATTTGACTCCCCCTTGGTGTTCCTCTATCTTCCCTGCGCTGAGATCCTCAAGTTCTTTTGCCAGAATTGATTCAAGACCACGCGGACAGGGTGAGAAAAACGTCGCGGAAGATTCGCCGGTCATAATGCGGTGTCAGCGCACGGTTCACGAACCCAACTCTTCAACACTGTGGATTCGTGAAACGTTAAGAGGTAGTGAAAACATCGAGGTTTGTCGACGGCTAGATTGGAATTGCCCCTTCCAATGATAGATGCTGCGGAATTCGCAACAGCAGAAACCCCGCGTCCGACTGTGTTGACACCCATGGGATCGAGTTCACCTGAAGTCAGCGTGTACCGATAAATCCATGTCGCTTCGCCGTTGAGGAGAGAGGTCTTTAATCGCCAGGGTTTTCCCAACTTAGTTTCTATTTGCTCTTGCGTGGCCGCTTCGACAGAGCCATTAAGATAAGACTCTCGCCAGTGGCTACACCCGGTGAATAATCCACAGATCAAAAGTAGTGTCAAAAACCACCGACCAATATCGTGGTTTGTGCGTGCACCTGGGGGCCAACTCCGGGTTTGGATCGTCATGGTTCTTTTTTGTCCTGTTGTACGGTACGGGTAATCCAGCGAATGAGTGCGTACCCTTGCGCGACCAATCCCGTTAAGATCAAGCCTAAGGCGGTTGGTAGCCAGAATGAGTCAGGCTCATCTAACCCATGCATGCCCAAGATAAATCCAGAGGCAATCGCGACAATTCCTACGAATCGAGCAATCCAAATATCTGGCTGTGTAGGAAGATTCATATGTGGACTCGCTACACTACCCAAAAGGCCGTCTGGCCCTTGAATTGTGAAACAGAGTAACTCGATAAGGGAGGTGAGTGCAAAGGTTACCGTGTTTAAGAAAGGGAAATCTAGAGGTCTCTGAGGGAAAGTAAGAATATGGGGGTCTGTGGAATATTTCAACAGCCCCTATTGTGCTGCGAGGTTCAGTAATGTTTGTAGGTGATCCGGCCCGCTGAATCGATGATCCCCGGGTTTGAACACCAGCTCAAGAGGATAGGAAGGATCAAGGGTAAACACCCGTTGGGAAAAATCCCAACTTCCCTGAGGAGTAATGACCGTGTCTTGCAGGCCATGGAGGATCGTCGTCGGAATTCGTCGAGTGGGATTGGAGGGCTGGGCCCAAAGCGATTCACTTTCTTCAATCCATTTCCAGGAAAGCGGGAAATCTTTATGTAGCTCGTCATCATCCCACGGCATCGTGCCGTGTTTTTGCCAGGCCTCAAGCCGTGAAGAGGGGATGTCTTGAGCGTGCTTGCCCATCATATTAAAAGCGGGAGCTAAAAGGAGTATTCGTTGTATCTCTTGAAAGCGTTGAGCTACTACCCAAGTTAACCACCCTCCAAGTGAAGACCCAACAACGGTTAAGGAGGGACCGTTCCTGAGGAACTCAACGACTGTATGTGCGTCCTCCAACCAATGAGAGAGGGTATAGTCTGAAAATTGCCCTTCCGAGTCGCCGTTTCCTCGAAAATCAAAACAACAAAATCCCCAACCCCGTTCCTTGCATAGTTCCGCCAAGGCGCGGCTTTTTGTGCCCCATCGCTTTGAAAGAAATCCGTTGATAAACAGCAGTTGTCGGTCTTTTCCAGGAATATGGTTCCCCTGGATTAGCTTCCCGTCTTTTCCTGGTAACGTGAATGTAATTAGAGGCATAGTGTTTTTTAAGGATATTTGTTAAACGACAGTGGGGAAAAGAGAATCAGAGGTGGTGGCCAAGGTGTCAATCACATGCAATAATTAATTGGGTGAAACAACGTCAAAGACCTATGTTAGGAGTCAGGAATGCCTAAACCTGTTTACTAAAGAGTAATGCATGAAGACAAGTTGCAGACATGTGATCGATCCTCGGGGTGTCAGGGCAATGGGACATCGGGGATTCTGTCTGATGTTTTTTCTGATGATGTATTGGGCAACTCCGGCGTTGAGCGAAGGGGGCAAGCATCCTGGATTTAGCGGGATGGCCCAGATAAAGCACAACAAGTATGTGGTTGTTCACGATGCCAAAACGGATGAAAAGGGACCACGCCTGGGCATCATCAAAATTCGGAAAGATCGAGCTCCGAAATATCGAAGTCTCGAGATTGAGGACTGGAAACACGAGGATGGTCGGTCGAATGACCTTGAATCAATTTGCGCCCTTCCAGGTCGGTCAGGCGAGTTTCTCATGGCTGAAAGCGGATATCAAAAACAGCACTTTGGCCGACTTTTTCACATAACAGTCCACAAGAATACTGCACGGGTGCTGTCCGTGTTACCTCTTCCTCTTATCGCGGATAACACCAAGAAGAAGGTTGGCGATAACTTCGAGGGCTTGGCTTGTGAGTCCCAACATGGTAATAAAGTATTGGTCGTGTTGGGTGAGCGAGGAGGCTCGGTGCAGTATCCATCGGGTGTGTTGAGGTGGGGGTGGTTTGATCTTTCGACGGGTTCTTTGGCCTGGCCTACCGAAGGCAAAGAAGGGAAGGTTATCTCGGCTCCGGGACCGTGGGTGCATGCTGATTCGAAGCGTGATATTAGTGACTTGTACATTGATCATGCTGGCATCCTTTGGGCTGTGGCAACGGAGGATCCTGGTGACAATGGACCATATAGATCAGTCATTTACCAGGTGGCGACTATCCACGAAAATCAAAAAGATCCCTTGCAG
This sequence comes from Nitrospirota bacterium, assembly GCA_035873215.1. GTDB lineage: Bacteria > Nitrospirota > Nitrospiria > Nitrospirales > UBA8639 > JAYWMS01. The sequence goes on from JAYWMS010000020.1 coordinate 7,598, forward strand.
CTCGTTCAAGATGGAAAACCGGTTTGGATAATCGATGGGTTCAAAATTGAAGCGATTTCCGGTCCGGCCGGTATTCCTGGTGAAGGACCACTTAGCATCGGTACCGAAGATGAGTACTTCGGAGGGGTCTGGAGACCATTATTCCCCGCGGTGGAGGCTCATTAGGGTAGAGGGGTTTACTCAGTGAGCCAGGCAAATTCGGGGCAGATATTTTTATGTGTTATGGCGTGACTTGGACCTGGGCTCTGACTCAGGGAAGATTACTGTCCACAACCCGCTAATCCTTTAATTTCTTTGTCGTGCTCACCGGGAAATTATTTTCCACCCTCCACCGATGCAAGTCATCAATCCTGGCTTGTAATTCCGGATGACTTGAAAAGTAGTGCCACATACTTAAGTCCAATTGCCCTTTCTGTTCCTGTAAGACCTCAAACAATTCCGTAGCTCCACCGACATGGCCATAATAACAGTTGAGGGCATGTAGCGCTTTTAGGTCAGCTTGGCTTTCTCGGCTTTGAGAATACTGGGCTCCTTGAAACTCACTGGTGGAAGCGAGCATTTGAGAAATGTTCGAGTTGGCACCGAGGAGGACAGTGGAAAGGGCTGCAAGGACAAGCCCTCGCCCCAAACCTCGCAAGTGGTCCCGATTTTTAAAATGCCCTAATTCATGAGCAAGCATAAAGGTCAACCCATTTTCTGATTTTACATGATCAAAAATACCTGAAAATACCATCACTTTTCCGCCTGGAAGTGCAATTGCATTGGCCTGATCCGACTCGATAACAGTCATGGTTATTGGGAAGGGAAGGTTGATGCACCGACCTAATCCATCAATGAGATTTTGGAGAAAAGTTTGTCGATCGGAGGAATCCTCAGAAGGAAATTCCAGGTTGAAATCCACGTTGGCAAAGAGTTGCGCTTCTTTTTCTGGGGGAATGTAATCGATAGCAGAGTCAACCAACATTCCAAGTGACCAAAACGCCAAAGCTACAAAAACAAGGATTCCCGATAACAGGAGGAAAAATTCTCGAAGCGGGTGATGGTGGGAAATATTATCGTTATGGGTTGGTAACCAAGGTTCGTACTTCATTGTACGCCATAAGAGGATTGTGCTCCATCACAATACAGTGCCGTGCCATACGCTAGGACTTCAACAGACCCGATGGAATCCCCTTCGCCTTTTGAAATCGAAGAGGTTTCAATTCGAAGGTTAATCACTTGGGTCGCACCCGGGCAGGTCTCCTTTAATCGCAGAATGGCTTCCCGTCGGGCACGATCTAATAGCGTTTCAAAGGGTTGGAGTGGTCCCCCGACGATGTTCCGTAGTCCCGCCAAAATTCGTTTAAAATAATCAACCGAAATCACGACACTCCCTGTGACCAATTCAGCTCGAATAATCAGGCCAACGTCACCAATGGGTTTTTTGCTGGAGGTTGTGGGGAGGGGAAGAAACTTCCGCTCACGCTCATGAATAGACCGGAAATGCCGGTTTTCCGCCAACTTGCCAAAAATGTACCCCAGAACAATTAAGCTACATACAATCGTGAGATTGGTCATTGGCGTTATTCCACGTCTACCGCAGTGCCATAGACATAAATTTCCGCGGCTCCGGCAGCCACTGAGGATGTAGAAAATCGTACATTCACGATAGCATTGGCTCCCATTTGTTGAGCTTGGGCGATCATGCGTTCAATGGCCTGATCACGCGATTCCCCGAGCAACTCGGTGTAGCCCACCAATTCCCCGCCAAAAATATTTTTGAGACTAGCCATGATGTCCCTCCCCAAATGCTTGGCCCGTACGGTGCTGCCTGAGACGATTCCTCGACAGGTGGTAATGCGTTTTCCCGGAATATCTTCCGTGTTGGTCATAAACATAATGTCTCCCTTGTGATCGGATAGCCAGACTGATTGGCGTTCAGGGAAATGTTGAAAAAAGTTGCCACCGCCGTTCTCGCCATGTTGCCGCGCTCACGTACTCGATGTACGCTCCACGCGTCAAAATGAGATC
>JAYWMS010000196.1:0-5440 GCA_035873215.1 Nitrospirota bacterium
TGTGTGGCTACAGCCTCTTCACCCAACCGTTCGGACAATTGATGAGCAATGCGTTCAGCTAGCCGTCGGGTATTGACAAACACGAGTGTTGAGCGATGCTCTTCCACCAGTTCCGTGAGGCGATCATACACATCGGTCCAAATGGCGTTGGTTGCAATAGCCCCAAGTTCGTCTTTTGGTGTCTCAACGGCCAGATCCATGTCACGGCGTTGCCCCATGTTGACGATATGGCAGGGATGTGGAGTCCAAGTTGTTTCTGTCGATCGCGACCTAGGAGCCAACCCACCTACGAGAAATTGAGCAATCTCTTCCAGAGGTTTCTGTGTGGCTGATAGCCCTATTCGATTGGCTTTGCCGGGTGTGAGGGCGTCGAGTCGTTCTAATGACAGCGTTAAGTGTGACCCTCGTTTGTTGCCTGCGAGGGCGTGAATTTCATCGACGATGACGGTACGAACTGTGCGGAGAATTTCTCGACTTCTTCCTGGCGGTGAGCAATAAATAGAGTGATTCAGGGGTAGTGACGAGAATGTGCGGAGGATGTTTCAGCAGTTCTTGGCGATTTTTTGCTGGCGTGTCACCGGTCCTGACTCCAACCCGTAGTTCCGGGAGAAGCAGCCCTTCCTCGAGTGCTGCAACTGATATTTCTGCCAAGGGCTGTCTAAGATTTTTCTGTATATCGTTACTGAGGGCTTTCAGCGGCGAGATGTATAACACCTGAGTCTGGTCAGGAAGATTGTGGCTGATGGCTTGTTTGAGTAATGAGTCAAGACACGTGAGAAAAGCAGCTAAAGTTTTTCCTGACCCAGTTGGTGCCGCAATTAACGCATGTTGCGCCGCCACGATGGTTGGCCAACTCGCGCTTTGGACGTCGGTTGGAGATCCAAATTTTTCTTGGAACCAATTCGCAATAATGGGATGAAACACCGAGAGTGGCATAGACTGACGATTCTAGCATAGATGGTCAGTCTGACCGAACTCTAATTCAGCAATTCGAGAGGGAGAGATGAATGCTGCCAGTGCTGTGAAGGTCGCAATTTGATCCTACTTCCTGGGTAACCTACTGCACCGGTTCAGAGGGTCTGGATCGGATGGATGCGGCATGATTTTCCATGATGTCGGCTTCTGCCTCTCGTTCTGTGATTCGCAATAAGTGAGCATATTGTTCAAGAATTGGAATGAGTCGCCCATGTTCATGGCCGAGCGAGCTTTCAATAATTTGAATGGTGCGTTTGTAGTACTGTTCTGATTGTCTAAACTTCTCCTCCATTTGGGTCACGAGTGCCAAGGTTTGTAATGATGGGACCAGATGCGGATGGTCTAACCCTAAATGCTTTTCATAAATCTTCAGACCTCGCGCCCACAAAATTTCGGCTTGATCATAGACTCCATGGTCCAAATGGAGAGCCGCGAGGTTGTTGAGCCCTACGGCTACATCAGGGTGTGTAGGCCCTTGAATGGCTTCGACGAGGGCTAAGGAATGTTGATAGCGCAGTTTGGCTTGCTCGTATTCCCCCAAGGCCTTGTGTGTTGCTCCCAAATTATTAAGCGTTGTGGCCATACGGGCATCAGGCATAGTTTGTTCTGGGGTCGATGCAAGGGCTTGAAGAAATAGGGATTTGGCTTGGTCATACTGCTTTTGACGAAAGGCTAGCATGCCATCAGAGTTGAGTGTTTCCCATGTGGTGGCTTGCGCATTCACTAAGAGAGGCGACAGGGGCCATCCAAGCAGAAGGAAGCACAGTGGATAGATCGTAAAATTTAAAAGGATCCGATCTCTTATCTGAAGATTAGGCGTCATAAGGAATTGCCGAACCTTTTCAATCCATATTTGAAATTTCAATCTGATCGGATGGGATCTAGAAAGTACAACCTAATGCGTTGCCAGATGAGTATGCCACATGTTGCTCCAAGGATATCGGCCAAGAGATCTAATGGGTCCGTCTGACGGAGTGGGACAAACGATTGGTGAAATTCATCGGATAGGCCGAATAACGTCGCAGTCAAGACGGCGAAGGAGAAGGCATGCATTGCCCCTACGGATCCCCCAGCTTTCTCAAAGGCTCGAAAGCATAGCAGGCCCAGGATGGCATATTCGACGGCATGGATGACTTTATCATTCAGGGGAATGAAAAATGATGGGAGCTGCTCCTCAGGTGATGATAATGATGAGATATAGGTGATGCAGCTCATATATGTCAGCACAGGCACCCAGTATTGGAGAAACTCTTTCAAATGGTTTTTTTTATTGATTGAGGTGTCTGTCTGCGGCATCTGGGTGTTCCTTGAAGTGGAATTTGTAGTGGACCCCAAAGCAATTAGCTTTGAGCTCAGTTTAGCAAATCCATGCCCTTTCACAAAAACACCGGTCCTCCCCCTACGGATTGCCTCAGGGCCCAAACGTTGAGGGCATAAAAGGTTTTGGGGGTATCCCGACCTAAGGTTTTGATATTGAGATCCGGTGACCATTTCGTCGGCTTTTTCTTACTTGGGCTCAACCAATTCATATTTCTGTCCATTCTTTTCTTGGTATCTAGGTGACAAGCTTAAGCATTTATGATTTTTGGATATCCGCCGAAAAAAGGAGGCACGCGGGGTGTGTTCAGTTCATGTCTGTAGTAAAACACATGGCCTTACTATTGGTACATCCCAGCGCATTTCAGCTTCCGATGTAACTAAATACATAACGAAGGAGTACTCCCGATCTAAGATCATGAAATGATCAGGTGACAAGGGCAAACTACTTGAGAGGGTAGGGCGCAAAGCCAAGAGACCTAAGTTGGGATGTCGTGAATCCCAGGGTTAGTCTGGTTGCCGAACTGTACAAGGATCGACTTGTGCTAGTGGTATGCCCATCCTCAGTTCGGGGAATGGGCATTTTTTTATGGTTTTCTTGCTTCGGTTAAAGGTCAAATGTCATGTATCGCCATCGAGTCAGTGGTTTAAAAACTAAGAATAAACGAACCGCTAGACCGAATCCTCCTTCAGGATTCGCAGGGAAACGCGCAGGCACCGCTGTGGTCGATCCTGCCTATGAGGGGAAAGAACCTGATCAGATTGTTCGTGATTTTCTCCCAATCGTTCGTCGAATCGCAACAGAATTGGTGCTCCGTAACCCCGGCGCGATGGATGTGGAAGACTTAACGAGCGCTGGGGTCATGGGATTGCTTTCCGCGATCACAAGATATGATCCCACCCGAGAAATCAAGTTTCGTACATTTGCAGAATACCGAATTCGTGGAGCCATGCTGGATGAATTGCGCGCGATGGATTGGGTGCCACGCTCAGTTCGAGCCAAGATCGACAAAGTGCAGCAAGTGTCAACTGATTTTACGAACAAAGAGGGACGTCCTCCCAACCAATCGGAGATCGCGGAATTGCTGGGCCTGAATGCTGACGAATTAGGAGATGCGGTGACGAAGGAAGTGACGCTTCTCAGCTTGGATGAATGGGTTGGGGATGAAGACGATTCTTGCACACTCAAAGATGTGTTGCCAGCCAAAGACCAACTTGATCCTTTAGCGGCCTGTATTTCGAACCAGCTAGGAGACGTATTGAAACATGCCATGAAAATATTGCCTGAACGTCAACAAAAAATCGTTCAACTATATTATTTTTCGGGAATGACGATGAAGGCCATAGGTCTGCTGCAAGGATTAACTGAATCAGGTGTATGTCGGATTCATGCAGATGCTTTGAATCGCCTAAAAAGCGAGTTGTTAACAATGGGTGCAGATATGCAAGATTCACAAGAAGCAAGTGAGCTATAGATTCTCTCGATTGTATGTGTATTTCCTCCTGAAGCGTTTCGAAACCCCCTCCTAACGGTTAACTTCCAAAGGTTCAATTTTGTGGGGTTACAATGACTTGGGAAAAAGAATTCCGCTTTATTTGCTGTTCCTGTGGCTATGTCGGACTTCCTCCTCGACAGGGATTGTTGGAGAGGGTGAGAGAAGGAATTTGTTCCTTGCCGGCTGTCTTTGTACGGGGAATATGGGCTCTGCTTTTATGGAAACGGGCCCAAAGTTTTTGTCCTGCCTGCTTACAACCGAAACTCCTACCACTTCAACCTCCAACCGGTAAATGGGTTCACTCGGTTTTTGCTTATTCAAAAAATACGTAGTTGCTAAATGGGATCTTAGGTATTGCCTCGGCGTGGGATGTAGAATTCATGGCCCCCGATGGTCGCAACTTTGTGGCCCAATCGAGCCCATCGTGGCGTACGTGCAATCCGCGGGTTATAAAAAAGAAGCGCCCCATCAACTACCTCTCGGCCATCCTGGACAAGCTGCCAGGCCAAAATGCTGTCTTGCATTCGGCGATTGTTAAGATTGACCCGGACTTGGTGAGGACGTTGTTTATTCCACGGTTCAAATTGCCAGGCTTTCAACACCGTACCCTGTACCGTCCCATCACTCTGGTATTTCATCTTCATGCGATTTCGAATAACAGCAGCAACGGCTAACTTCCCGGCAAAACTTTCACCTCGTGCTTCAAGATAAATGGTGAGCGCCGCGAGGTCATCGTCGGAATGCGAAAGCAATCCCGGTTGAAAATCGTTTTCTGGCATAGGGTTCTGTAGAGAGGTCACGAGATCAGCCCGAAGACCTTTGGGCAGTACTGACGATTGCAGCGCATGTGGGAGAAGGCCAGTCGAGAATATGCTAATTAACACAAAAGCAAGAGCGGCTTGAACTTGATGCTTGAGGTTGTGTGTTTTCATAAAAATTTCTTTACTATAGGAATCTTCATTGTGAAAAAAATCTGTCTGCATATTACTGAATACTGTTCACGCGAAAGTGTGTCCTGCTCCTTCAATGGATTGTACGTACGTATACGCAATGCCCGTGCCACGGAATGAATCGGGTAGGATTTCAGGGACTAACGGTACTGAACGGACTGTAAATGGTTTGAAAATGAGGCAGGCGGGATGTTTAATGAGTAGACTTCATTGAGACTGTGGCATACGTCATAGCAAAAATTTCCGACAGGTCACGGTACTATTGGAGCAGACGGTCCCCTAATTTAGTATGAAATAGATACAAATTAGGGGCTTTACCAATATTGGAAAAATTTCCGACGCAGTGTTGGACCGTTTCACGTCGTAGTAAAGTGACCGTAACCGACAGAAGTCTTCTTGTCGATTCGGTGCAAATGGCCGTTGTTTATTGAGAATGGCAGAGAAAAACAGACCGATTGCAATGTGAACAACAAAGGGGAAATGGCAATGGGGACTCACTCACCTGACACTCAATTGGTTCTCTCGATTATGCTTATGGTTCTTCTAATGGTGCCGATCACGATCAGTCAGGCGATTGGATATCAGGGAGATGATCTAGGGCCTTTGAAAAAAGCAAAGATATACTTGGCTGCGGGCGACTATCGACGAGCGGTAAAGGCATGTCAGGAACACCTGGATCGATCTCCATCAGTCGAAGCGTAC
>JAYWMS010000043.1:0-2442 GCA_035873215.1 Nitrospirota bacterium
ATTCCATATCAAACCCCTTAGCCAAGCGACGGAGTTCGTTAGCAAATGGCAGGAATTGTTCTCCCATTTCCTCTATTTTGGCGATTTCCTTGCGCAGGGCTACAATGCGGCCCTTTTGGGCAAGGTCATAGAGGTGCAGGACCATTTCTGCTGGCGGTGGCACGAGAGGCATGGCATCATCTTTTGATGGAACTGCAGTGGAGTCCTCTTCCTCATAGATCCATTCAATGGACAAATGTTGTTGTAGTTTTGCAAAGAGGTCTTCAGCTCGGACAGGTTTTGGCAAAAAATCGGTGCATCCCGCCTTGATCGCATCTTGACGATTGAAGTCGAATACGCTGGCGGAAGAAGCAATGATAGGAATGTTTTGAAACTCAGGGAATTGCCGTAACTGCCGGGTCGCCTCGAATCCATCCATGCCTGGCATCAACAGGTCCATGATGATAGCCTGGGGATGACTCTGGGATGCTTTGGTTAGGGCCTCTTGGCCATCTGCCGCCTCTGTAACGACAAATCCCAAAGGGGTAAGGAGGTTTAAAATGACCATACGGTTTTGCCATTTATCATCAGCGATTAAAATGCGTTTCGGTTCACCCCGCAGGCGAATAATCGTACCAAATCGTGACGGGGGCGGGAGTTCGGCCTCCTCTGCGGTTGGTAGGTGGATGGTAAACCAAAACGTACTCCCCTTCTCCGGAATGCTGTTCACTTGCAAGTCTCCACCCATAAGGTTCACGAGTTTCTTACAAATGGCCAGTCCGAGTCCGGTCCCTTCGACCTGTTGGTATCGGTCACTCACTTGATGAAAGGGCTTAAAAATTTCGCCAAGTTTTTCGGGCTTTATTCCAATACCAGAATCTTTTATTTTAAACTGAATCAAGGTTTCCTCGGATTCAGAGTGATCATAGTCCACAGTTAAGGCCACTGTTCCTTGGTTGGTAAACTTCACCGCATTGCCCAATAAGTTGAGTAAGACCTGACGTAAGCGGATGTCATCTCCTTTGACGTTTCCGAACACAGTTGAAGAAGGGGTATACGAAAAGGTAATGCCCTTTTGTTCAGCACGGACAGACATCATGTGAGCAATGTCTTCTAAGAACTGGCCTAAGTGAAATACTCCAACCTGAATCTCCAGTTTACTTGCTTCGATTTTCGAGAGGTCTAAAATATCATTGATAAGAGTTAATAGATGCTCTCCACTTCGTTGCATCACCTCAACGCCGGTTTTTTGGCTCTCCGTGAGAGTTTTATCTCTGGTCAATATCTGCGCGTAACCTAAAATGCCATTTAGGGGTGTTCGGAGTTCATGGCTCATACTTGCTAAGAAGTCACTCTTTGCGCGGTTGGCTTTTTCTGCTGCCTCCTTCGCTTTGTGCATCTCCTCTTCAGCGATTTTACGATCGGTTCGATCCTGGAAGGTGATTACCGCACCGACCAACTTACCTACTTCCCAGATGGGAGTGCTGGTGTATTCCACAGGAAACGACGTTCCATCTTTTCTCCAAAACACTTCATCATCCACATGCTTGAAGACACCTTCTTTAAATGTCTCGTAAATAGGGCATTCTTCCCGTACGTAAGGCTCTCCATTGGGTCGGGTATGATGAGTCAAGGCATGTTGAGGTTTCCCCAGGAGTTCTTCCGTCTCCCACCCAGTCATTGATGCGGCCGCATGGTTAATAAAAGTGGTGATTCCTTCCGAGTCTATCCCGTAAATTCCTTCCCCAGCGGAGTCGAGAATTAGCCGGTTTTGTTGACTCAGCCTGGCAACAGCCTCAGCTGCCACATGTTGTTCTTCCAAAAGCCGCTGAGTGGTTTGATGGCTGGCTTCGGTATCCGTCCTGGCCTCATCAATGGCTCCTACCTGACGCCGGATGGCCCCCGAGATCATCCAAGTCAATCCCAGAAAACCAACAATACATATCCCGCCAACCAGGACTAGGTTGTACCAACTTTGAGTCAATTGGTCTTCAACGCCTTTAGCCAGAGTGGTCGCGTATTCTTGGGTGAGTTTTGCCAGTTTGTTGTGAAAGATATCGATCTTCGCTGCAATGTTTTGAAATTCCATCTGGAGTTGCCCACGCTCTTGGCGTAAGCGAAGGAGATCATGGCGGACCACAAAAAGCCCTCCCTGGCCGAGGTCAACGGTTTGGTGCGCCCCATTCATAGAGTAACCTTCTCCAAAAAGGGCAACAAAGAGAGCCTCAGTGGTTTGAGGGCCAAATTGTTTGGAAGTCAAATCGTGAGAGGCCAAGTTATTGATGACACGATTGAGTCTATCCAGGCTTGGTTTCAATCGGTTATCTTTGATATCCGCCAGATTGTCTATCTGTTCTTCCCCGGCAAGGACTTCGGCCAATCTTGCCACCTCACCCAATTCAATCTGAAAAGCTCTCAGATCCTGGATCTCTTGGTTGGCCCGCCCCAAAAGGATTTCTTGCG